>CAMODR010000001.1 GCA_946611495.1 uncultured Methanobrevibacter sp.
CAGGACCATAGATTCCAAATGGATTAGCACTCATTTCCCCAAGGATCATCATGCTTGGTCCTTCTGCATTTCTATAGATTGCATTGCTTGTTACAACAGGCTCTATAGCATCCTGGGCCAGGTCGTATCCTGCATTGAATCTTATTCCTTCAAGGGAATTGTCTGCAATGAGGTTGCTTGTAATGACTATTCCAGTACTGTAGTTTGCATCAAGGGAGATTCCAATATAATTGTTGCTGATGTTGTTCTGGTTTATTGTTATGTTGACAGCAGAATTATTAAGGAATATTCCATAGCCTCTTGGACCTTCAGGCTCATCCATAATGTACCATCCGATATTGTCAATGATCTGATTGTTTTTGATTTCAGTGTTCGCTGTTCCAAATCCATATTTTATTCCATAGTTGCTTGAGCTTATTTCATTGTCATTCATTGATATGTTATTGGAATATTCATTGTATATTCCGCTTTCAAATGATTTGATAATGTTTTCGCTTACCATGATGTTTTCACTGTCGGATATTTTAACTCCATATCCAGGCATTAAAGTGCTTCCATTATTGTAATCGCTCATTTTTGCTGGGTTCAATGAATTTATGATTGTATTGTTGACTATGTTGATATTATCTGAGCTATTTACAATTATTCCATCAGATTCATTAGGATTTATGATGAAATTTGAAATATTGACATTATCTGAATTGATGCTGAATACCGGACTGTTTGAAGCTCCATTCAGTATGCTTCCAACATTAGTTCTAATATCCACTGATTTGGCAATATTCAAGCTGATATTGCTGTAGCTGTCTCCCATGAATTCAATCGCATCTCCATCATCTGCGCCGTCAATGATCTTTTGGATTTCACTGTTTGGAAGATTCTTGTCAACGAATTTGGTATTTGGAGCATCCTTTATTGTAATTGTATTAGTTGCAGTTATTGCCTTGTTTAAGGTGTTTCCCAAGAATCTGCTAACAATATTATAAGTTCCTGGAGTATCTATATTGACAATGAATTTTGCCATTCCGTTAGCATCTGTGATTCCAGTATATGTCTTTGAATTCAGTTCAAAGCTTATCTTTTCGTTGGAGAGTTTTCCTCCAGCATAATCGCTTAAGTAAACAGAGTATTCCTCTTCACTATTTGCAGGGTATGTCCTGTCATAAGAGACCAGTTCAGGGCTTCCCCTTTCAACTGTAATCTTATTTGTTTTGGTTATTGCCTTATATTGGCTTGTTTTTGGAGAGCTGATCTTTATTGTGTAGGTTTTGTCTCCATTAAGATTGATTTTTATCTTGGCAATTCCTTTTTTGTCTGTTTTTACAGTGGTTGTCTTTGAGTTAAGAGTGAATTTAACCTTTTTATTCGCAATCGCCTTGTTGTTCTGGTCTTTTAGGCTAATGCTGTAATATGCATTTGCATTTGGAGTGAATATCTTATCTGAACTAGTTATTTTCTGCTTTAAGCTGGTTATTATTATCTTATTTGTTTTTGTTGCTGCCTTGTACTGTTTTGTTTTCGCAGATTTTATAGTGACTTTATAAGTTTTCTTCTTGGAATATTTGACTTTGATTTTAACTATTCCGTTCTTATTGGTTTTCTTCTTATATGTTTTTGTTCCAATCTTAACAGTGATCTTTTTCTTAGCTATTGCCAAGTTGTTCTGGTCCTTTAATGTAATCACATAGTAATTTGCTGTTTTTGGAGCATATTTTACATTTTTGCTGCTAATCTTTTGTTTTAGAACTTTTATAGTGATCTTGTTGGTTTTGCTGACAAGCTTATACTTGTTTGTAGCACCTGACTTTATTGCAATCTTATATGTTCCCTTCTTAGCCACTTTTATTTTTATTTTAGCTATTCCCTTGCTGTTGGTCTTTATATTATAAGTCTTTTTATTGAAGGTGACTTTGACCTTTTTATTTGCAATTGCCTTATTGTTTTCATCTTTTAAGGTGAAGCTGTAGTAACTTGCCATATTTGGTGCAAAGGCCTTGTTGGAACTCACTATTTTCTGAGCTGTTTTCTTAACAACAATGCTTGCCTTTGTGCTGCTTTTGTTATATTGCTCATCTCCTGCAAAGCTAATAGTGATTGTGTAGGTCTTTTGAGCAGATAGCTTGATTGGAATGGAGATTCTTCCATTTGAATCTGTTGTTCTTGTGTAAGTGTTTCCGTTTAAGTTTATTTGGATTGTTTTTCCGGCTAATACATTTCCATATTCGTCCTTAAGTGTAGCTGTAAACCCTGCTCCGGAGTTTGGATATGTATTCATGTTGGAAACTGTAATCTTAGTGTTTATGCTGTCTTTTGGAAGCTGGTCATCGGATATGTTGTATGTCGCAGTAGGGTCGACGGTTGTTTTTCCGATAAGTCCAGGCAAGACTGCAAGAAGCACATTTCCGCTTTCTTGATAGTCTTTTTCACTGAAAGTAACTGTTGCAGTTCCGTTTTTCATCAATACGGTTCTATAGACATCTCCTTCCTGGGGGTTTGATTCTGTATTGTTCTTGTTTAAGTAGAATGTCACATAAATGGAATTTAAATCTGTTGCAATGTTTCCTTTAGCGTCGGTTATTGATATCTGGTATGTTCCCTTTTTCACTTGTATGATTTCACCGATCTGCAGGTTTCTGTTTTCAGAGTTCCATGCAATGTTCGGTGCCTTGTAGAGGGTTGCTCCGCAGATGGTTTCCTCTATAAGGTATGCATATCCAAGGTATACAACGCTTTTGTCAACATCATAGTTTCCATTTCCAGGACCTACATAGATATAAGTGTCAGTTGCGCTGTCATAGTTGTACGGGCCTCCCGGGTATTCCTTGTATTCTATGTGGTATGCGGTCCTTTCAGTATGTCCCATGAAGTAGTTGTTGTTTATGACTTCCAGCTTTTCAGCACCTTTATTTGCATTCATGTTTCTTGTACGGTAATCGTTTAAGACTCCATATTGGCCGTTCTGCCTGAAGAGGTTTCCCAAGATTTCTATTTTTGTGATATTGCAGTTTACATAGACTCCTGCGCCGCTTCCATCTTTCTGATTGAATGCAATGAAGTTGTTTAATATGTAGATGTAATCCGCAGTTGCTATGTTTATTCCGGTTGCCTGGTTGTATGTGATGTTGTTTGTATCGATTGTAGTGTTTTTAGTGCTTCCTGAGATATTTATTCCAGTTTTTGCATTGTTTGTGATATTGTTGTTGCTTATGTAGGTTTGAGTGCTGTTGATTATGTTTATTCCAATATTTGAGTTTTTAATGATGGAATCTGTAATTTTGACGTTTGTAGCATTTGTTATCCTTATTCCATCACCGATTCCGGATTCTATTGAGCAGTTTATGACTTGGACATTATTCGCTCCTTTGATATAGATTCCATAGTCCCTTTCATTGGTGTATTCATCGTCATCCTTTAATGTGAATCCTTGGATGATTGTTCCGCTTGCCTCTGGAGTGATGTAGAATATTCCATGGGACCCTGATCCTCGGGTGTTTGAAGGGCAAGGTGTCATCACGGTTCCAACTTCACTGATGATGGTCAGCTTTTTGTTTACTATAAAATGACAGTGAGCATATGCTTCTCCATTGATGATGATGGTGTCTCCTGCATTTGCACTGTTTATTGCATTTTGGATTGTAGGGTCTGTCATCTGGTTGGTTCCTTTCTTTTGCTTCTCTACATAAATTGTCGCCCCAAGATTGTTTGCTTCCTGATCGGAGATTCCTAAAGTATTTTCATTAATCATATTGTCTGAAATGGAATCCTCATCATGCTCTCTTTCATTTTCTATGGTGCTTTCTATAGTTTCTTCAGCTAAATTGTCATGATTATCATCGATAGACATTAGATTATCATTTAAATTATCATCCATATTAACTTCTTCAATGTCTTCTGCTAGGACTGTCCCCATATTTACAAGCCCTATAATTAAAATTAAAGAAATTAATGCTACTATTCTTATTTTCATAGTTTCTTCACCCTATTTTAATAAAACAACAAATATTCTCATTATATGTTAATATAAATTATATAATCAATATGAACATATTTATATTTCAGTTTATAAATAACTTTTTCTTAATTTTATTAACGATTGTTATATTATGTTTTAAATTGATTTTTTTTATAATTAAATAATTTTTTTAGGGTTTATATTCTAAAAAATTAATTTAAATTCCTTATTCTTTTAACTAATGATTTATTTTTAATATAATTGATTTTAATCATTTAAAACGAGTTTGGATTATATTAATATGATTTTAGCTTATTCTCTTATTTGAAATAAAGTTCGTATCGATTGATTTAATTTTAAAAAAATTTCTTGAAAAATCATTTTTAGAAACTTATTTATAACTTAATAATTAAAAATACTCATATTAAGTATTTTATATTTCGATAAGATTTTTGTACAATTCTACAAAAATTGGGATGTAAAATCGGCAATATGCTGTTGAATATTATATGATATGTAAATTTATTATATTTGCTATTTTTATAGGAGGTGAATATATTAAAGAGAGAATATTATTAATCTTGGTATTATTAATATTCTTCACAAGTCTTGGATCTGCAGCTGCAACATCAGATATTGCTAGTGAGAATCTCACTTCAGACGTCTTTGATGAGTCTGATGTGCTTATTTCAAATGATGTTTCTAGTGATGTGGAAAGTTCTGCAATAGATATGTGGTATTCTAGTGTTTCAATGGATGATTCCAGCATTATTGAAGATTCTGATGTTTTAGATGTCAATGAAAAAAACACTAATTATGATGTGATTGATGTCTCAAATCAAGATAAAGACAATAGGAATACTAAACTCTTATCTTCAGCTTATGATTCAGGATTAGTTAATTCAAATGATGTGATTTATGTAAGCAATTCCAAAACTGTTCTATCAAGTTCATCAGTTCTATCAAGCCCTCAACTTATAATTATAGAGGATGCTAGCCATTACGGTGATTCATTAAATACTATTATACAAGGAATTATTGATAATGCAACTGCTGGAAGCACAATACAGTTTACAGGTTCCTCCTATGAAAATTTAGCCTTGAGAATTTCCAAGCCTTTAAATATTATAAGCAAATCAGGCACTGTAATTAGTTCAAAATTCAATGTCCCTGTATTTACTATATTGTCCGGAGGGTCTGGAACAAATATCAGCGGTTTCACAGTCAATTTAGTCGGCTCCTTTGTAGATGCCAAGGATGTTTCACGAATTACCATATCCAAAAACAAAATATCTACAAAAAGGAATGGCATAGTTCTAAATGACGTATATGATTCAGTAATCAAGGATAATGTATTTTCAAGATTTGACACTGCAATTGACATTTCCCATTCTGGCGGAATATCCATTTCCAAAAACAATATAAGTCCGGAAAATAGCGACAATACAGGAATTAAGATAAAAAGTATTGACAGCAAAAAGGGAATCAGCATTCTTGACAATAATATAATTGGTTTTGATAGTCGTAAGAGCTGTACAGGAATTTACTTTGGAAAAGATGCTGCCAACGTATATCTTAAGGGCAATACAATAAGAAAATGGTACACAGCCATTGAAATGCCTTATTCTGTTAACAATGTAACAATGTATAACAACACCATCAGCAATAATGGTGACGGAATCATAATCAATGGATGGATCAATAACTTTAGCTTTAAGAAGAACGTTGTGGAAAATAATGCCAGAGTCGGCATGCTGTTTGATGACAATTTCAAGGGAACAAAAGGCAATCTGGATGTGGAAAACAACTATTTCTCATACAATGGCGTTTTGGACCTTCAGGATAAAGGGGACCAGGCGGTTTCCATCGGCAAGAACTTTGCAGCAAGAAAATGCTATAGAGTAGGAATGAAATACACTTTCAAAATCAGGTCCCGCCAAAGCGGAGGAAAGTATTATTTCTCTGTAGTGGACAAGTATGGAAATGCGATTTCTGGCTTGCCAAACTTTTCAGCCAAGATGACTGTAAATGGAAAGTCATATACAGTAACATTCATTGACGGCAAGGCATATATCAACGGTGTCTCTGGAGGAAAAGGAGGCTCTGGAAGCTACTTGGACATTGGCGAAGACAATAGAAACCTTAATTCCTGGGGCCAGTATGAAAAGATAGATGCCGATGAGATGTCCTATTATGAGGAGATTTTCAATCAATTGGCAGGAATTGTTTCACAAGGGGATGCGGATGATTTTGATGAAGGCGAGTACGATAACGAATCAGGTTCATCAAGTTCAGGCAGAGGATCCGGTGATTCAGGAATTTCTTCCGGTTCCAGTTCGGTCAGCATGAATGGGGACTCATTCGGAAGTTCGGGCACTGCTTCAGCAAGCGTATCTGGCGCTCCTTCAACAAGTGCAGCTTCAAGTCCAACAAGTCCTGAAGATGCAGTTTCCATGAAAACATTGTCTGTTGATGATGAGGCTTTCAGAGTAATTGGTGTTGGCGGACTAGTGCTTTTAATAATCCTAGTCATTGGATTATATTATCGTGAAGATATTAGGGAAATGGTTAGGGAAGAATAATCATTTATTCATTTCTTATTATTTCTTTTTTCTTTTTTTATTCATTTTTAACTATTTTTGATTATTTTTTTCAGTTTATTTCTTTTTTATTCGTTTCTAACTGTTTTTAGTTTATTTCTTTTTTGATTAATTTTGTTTCATTTTTTTTAAAAATAGTTTAATTTTGTGGATTGATTTCAATAATTTTTGGTTATGAATAATATTATATATCGTATCAAATAAACTATATATTGATTTTAGGAAAAACTTTAGGAATGAGGAAAATGAATATAATTTTTAATAGGGGCTATTGCTTATTTGTGCTTATTTTAATTCTAATCTTAAGTTTAGGCTTTGTTTCAGCTTCTGAAAATCTTGATGATTTAAACGATATGAATTATCTTGATTATGAAAGTGGCTTAATCATTGCTGATTCTGATATGGGAGATTCTAATTCTTTGGGTGCTCCTTATTCTAATTATGATGCTGATGGGATTTTTACCGTGGATAATGATATAGAAAGTGACATGGAATTAAATAATGGAAATGCTAATTCTATTGGGAATTCTAAACTTAAATCATCAAGTGGAAATGATTTTAATGATATTCAGGCTTTAATTGACAATTCTAACGAAAATGACATAATCACTATTAGCGGAAAGTATAGTGGAAACTCACCGATTATCGTCAATAAGACTTTGACTCTCAAAGGAGATGATGCCGTCCTGGATGGCGGATTTATAACTCAGATATTGGAGGTCAGCTCTCCAAATGTTGTTTTGTCAAATATAAGATTTGTCAATTCCTATGGCATTTCAGCATATCTCGGCGCTAATGGAATAACTGTAGACAATTGCAGCTTTGAAAATTCCACCAACGGCGAATTGGGATCTGCATTGAAAGCCAATGGAAACGATATTAAAATATTGAATTCCAATTTCCTAAACAATATTGCAAATAAATCCAGCTGTCATCACACCAATGGCCCTGCCATTTATTTAAGTGGAAACAATGCCCTTATTGATAATTGCCTCTTTAAAAACAATACTGGATATAATTATGAAACAGCATCCTCTGGAGGTGCCATTTGGCTAAGGGGAACTGGCTGTTCAGTTATCAATTCTATCTTCAAGGACAATAAGGCAATTTCCAAATTTGCATGGACATTGCATAGCGAAGAGCAGACCTATTTGGCATGTGGATATGGGGGAGCCATTTACTGGGTAGGAAATGAAGGAAAGATAATAAATTGCAGTTTCTCAGATTGCGTTTCCCATACCAATGGCGGTGCCCTTTATATAATGGCCTCTGATGGATTCTCCATAGTCAATACAAGCTTTAGCAATAATTTGGCTGTAGCTTGCGGCGGGGCTGTCTATTTGGGACAAAATGTATTCAACTTGAAAATAGGGGATTCAAGCTTTGAGGAAAATGTGGCTTTAGGATTGAATGGAGTTGTAACTCCTTATGAATGTTTGGGAGGAGCCATTTATTCAGGTAAGTTTGTTGAAGATGTCTCCATTTTCAATTCCACATTCTTAAACAATTATGGAAGGGGTGCTATCTACTATTCAGGCTCCAATATTAAGCTTGCAAATTCCATTTTGGATATGCCTAATGTTTCTATTGACAATTCAACTTTAGAAGGTTTCTTGTCTGTTTTAAAGAATTCAACATTTGAGGAATGCTGCCTGGTCATTGAAGACTTTTCATTGTATGATTATTCAGGAACATTCTTTGAAAATGTGATCTTTTCAAATGGAAGCCTGGAAGGCAATTATTGGGGAATGAACTTCAATTCAACAGATGAATTTAAAGAGTTGAAACTGGTCAAATCAAATGATGAGTACTTGTCTCCTGACAATTGGATCAATTTAGCGGTTATTGGCTTGAATTATTTGACTAATAAGGGTTTCTATGAATACAAGTTCAGATTTGTTTTAAATGATGACAGTGATGCATTGGTCTTTCTCCCAGATTATAATATTAAATTGGAGCATAATATTCTAGATAATTTGATTGATTCTGCTGATTTCTTTATAAAAGAGGAATATTCAATCTTAAATTATAATTATTCCAAAAGCGGTATCGATAATTTAAATATTGAGAATGCTTATGGCAAGCTATTGGACTCATTGACCATTGTATGCGGTGCAGTTTATGTGGAAGATACCGGCAATGATACTGCAGACATTCAAAATGCAATCGATGGCGCCTCTCCAGGCAGTGTGATTGTATTGGCTCAAAGGAATTACACCATAGATACAATAAATATTGATAAGAATATAGTTATTTATTCAAATGCTTTGGCTAATGTGTCTTCAAGCTCTAAAGTCTTCTTTAATATTTCATCTAAAGGAGATGCTCCTGATTTGACTGAAGTTGAAATAAACGGACTTAATTTCATTGTCAATAATGGGAATGTACTGGTTTTAGCAACTGCAATCAATGATTCAAGTGATGATTTGATTGACATTCCTAATATTTCCATACTTAAGAATAATCTCATCAAATCAGGTGAGGATGTGCTTGGGGAGTCTATAACTATATTGAAGCTCTCTTCAATGAGGCCTATTTTAGCTACAACCAGAAATATTTCTTTAATCGCTAATAATTTGATTGAAGGGGCAAATCCATTTATATTTGACATAACAAGTGTTGTAAATGGGTCTGATGTGAATATTGTTAATGGGTCAGTCATAAATAATAATGATGACAATTCAACTGTTCCTGAGGGGAATAAAACAGTATCAAGAGCTAAATCCCTTATTGTTTCCGGGGATATGACAACAACTGCAGTCTATAGCAAGGACGGCAAGATAGGCAAGTACTTCACAATAAGATTGACAGATTCCAGCTCAAAGGCTATGGCAGGAAAGCAGATCATCATTAACTTCAATGGAAAGACTTATCATAAAAGCACTGATAAGGATGGATATGTTAGAATGCAGATTAATTTGGCCAATAAGGGAACTTATTATATATCTGTTTGCTTTTTAGGTGATGATAAGTTTGATGCATCATTCAAATCAAACAAGATCAAGGTAAATCCTATAAAAGCTAAATTAAAAGTCACCAATAAGAAGTTTAAAAAATCCGCTAAGAAAAAGACATTGACTGCAAAGTTCTTAAGCCCTAAAGGCAAAGCTGTAAAAGCTAAGAAAATAAGTTTCAAAATCAATGGAAAGACTTATGCGGCAAAGACCAATTCCAAGGGAATTGCAACTGTGAAGGTCAAGTTAAGCAAAAGTAAAATCTATAAGTTCACTGCTAAATTTGCAGGAGACAACACCTTTAAGGCCATAAGTGCAAAAGGAAAGGTAATTGTAAAATGAAATCCTTTTAGGGGTTTGGCCTTAAAAAAATTTTTCAATTATTTTTAAATTTTAAATATTTAATTTTCATTCTTTTTTATTTTTTTATTTTATTTTCTAGTTTTTTCTAGTTTCTTTTTATTTCTTTTTTAGTTTCTTTTCTATTTTTTCCATATTAGAGTTATTCGATATGTTTATATAATCACATTTAAAGATATATTAGTAATTAAACTAAAATGGGATATACTATGATGGATTTAATTTTTGAATATCTAGTTGTTTTTATTTTATTATTTGTTGCTAATATTGCATTTTTAGCAAGAAATTCCAATTTTAATAAAAATAAATTCATTCCATTTGTCCTGATTTATGGAGCGATAGTATTTGTCTTATCATTCATATGTCCATCACTGAACCTGGGAGAATATGTGATTTCATACATGCCTTATATATTGTTCCTCGTTTCCGTGTTCATGCTTGTTCTTTCCATCCGCCATGTTAGCCTTGGAAGGAACTATGGACTTCTGAATGACAATGTTGTATTCTATGGAACCATTTTGTCTTCTTTCATTTCAATAGGGGCATTATCCTCATGCTTAAGCTCAGACAATATATTCTTCGCTTCTTTGGAATTAGCTATTCTATCCATTGTATTCATGTTTTTAGTTTATAAAATCTCTAGAATTTTTAACAATGCAAAAAGGCCTTATTATGCTGTTATTGGCGAATATATGTTCTTGGAATTCATATTCTTATTGATCCTGGCTTTAACTTTCAGCACTGTTAGAAATCTGGATTATTCAATATTCACCTCTTTTCTTATATTGACACCTACCTATAAGCTTATGTATGTGATAATCATAATTCTCATAATCATTGTCTTAGGTGTTCTATATAGCGATTGGGTCTTTAAGAAATTGAATAGAAAATAGATCTTATCTATGCATTCATTTAAAAGAAATAGATTTATTTATATTCATTTTAAAAAAATAGATGTTATCTATTATTTTAAAAGATGATTTTCATATTAATTATTTAATTATTAATCAATTATTGGTGGGGAGAATGATACTTCAAGGTACAGGAATTTTAACTTCATTCATACATATTATTTCAGAAAGTCTGCTTGCTCCTGTCGTAATTATCCTGGTTGTATTCCTGATTTATGCGATTTTAAGTCTCGGAGGATTCTTAAACGAATGGTTTACCAAAAAGCCACTTAAATCCGATGGATTGGAATCATTATTGCAGGACATTTCCAAATCCAACAGTCCAGATGAATTGAAGGCTCTTGTTGATTCAAGCGCTCTTTATAAGGAGCAAAAGGAGATTCTTGCAAAGATAGCAGACAATCATAATTTAGGTCCTGAAGCAAGAAAGGCATTTGCAAGCAAGTTGATTGAAGAAGAGGAAAGCAATTTGCTTAAGCTTACCTCTAAAACAGACATTTTAGTAAGGTTAGGTCCTATATTCGGTTTGCTTGGTACATTGATTCCATTAGGTCCGGGGCTTTCAGCTTTAGGAACAGGGGACATTACAACTTTGGCACAGTCATTGACAATCGCTTTTGATACAACCGTTACCGGTTTGACCATCGGTGCAATAGGATATGTTATTTCCAAGTACAGAAAGCAGTGGTATGAAAGTGATGTGACCACTACTGAAACTGTTGCAGAGGCGATTTTAGAGAAATTGAATGGTTTTTAATCCTTGATTTTTAGGATTAAAAGCAGTGATTCTAATTTGCTTGTTTTATGGGATAGGTGATGATATGTTAAGAAAAAGAAAACGCTTCAGTGAAAGCGACGGCGATGAGGATCCGATGTCTGGAATCTCAAACCTTTCAGACGCTATGTTGGTGCTGGCATTGGGATTTCTGATATTTGCAATCATGGCCCTTCAGGTAAACCCTGACATGATGGCTAAGACTCAGGAATCACAGGCTCAGCAGGCAGCTTCGCAGGTAAGCACTGGAGAGGATTTCACCAGCAATGCAAGTGCAGGTTCATCTCTTGAACAGTCCGGCTATTCAGAGGTAGGAAAGGTTTATAGGGATCCTGATACAGGTAAGCTGGTAATGGTTCAGGGTTGACGATTATTTTTTCATTTATTTTATTTCTTTTTTTATTGATTTGAATAATGCTTTGTTTTATGCATTAGATTATAGGATGGTTTGATCATTTCTATAATTCGATTGGAACATGTCTGTTTTTCTCTAGTAAAAAGTTAAAGAAGTGTTGAAATGTCTTTTTCTGGAATTCGATTTTATTAAAGTAAATTACCTCTAAGTATTATCTTTAAAAGCCGTTGTGATGTGATTTCATCTTTGATTTTTTAAGTTTATCCATTTTAACATATTATTAAATTTCATTCAAGTTTACAACAAATACTTGAATTTTATTCATAGATTAATTTTCTATAATAATCGATATGATGTTTTGATAATATTGTCATTATTATATTATAATTTTTAGCGTTTTAATCATTATTTTTTTAAAATTCGCTAAATTATTTCTTTATTTTTAATTTCAATATGTTTTTGATTATTTTATGATAAAATACCTGTTTAATGTTTTATTTTTTAACAAATGATATTTTTTAATCGATATGTAAAAGTAGTAATATTTAAATATTTATTTACAGTTATATTATATTGAGTATTATTTTTTAATGCTTGAAAATTATTTCTTAATTATCATAAAAAGGAAATTTAAAAAAGAGTTAGTGTTTAATAAAATAATTTGCATTAAGTAACTAGCTTAAGTGATATACATGTGTATACACATTGGGGAATATGATTCAATAAGTTATTTCTAGCAATAATATTCTTTTTTCTTATCTTTTTATGAGATTTATGATAATTTTGAATTTTGTGATAATTTAAAAAGGAGGAAAATTATGAATCTTAAAAAGATTAGTTTTTTTCTTGCAGTTCTTTTAGTTGCTGTTGTAGCTTTAGGCTCTGTAGCAGCAGCTGAAGACATTGCAGATGATGTAACTGCTATTTCTGATGATGATTCCATAGTAGCGGATGCCGATTCTATTGATGATGTAGTTGAGTCTGCTCCAGAGGAAGTCTCTGATGAGGTAGTCTTAGAGGATGTTGAAGAAATTGAAGAAACTCAAGACATTACCTATACAAATCATCAAGTTAATTCAAACAATTGGACTGATTTTGATTTTACTCAAGGTAATGTGATTGTTGACTTTGATAATGGTTACTATAATAATTTCAATATAAAAGTGGGTAATTACACTACTTTGAATGGTAATGGTGCTACTTTATATGGAAATCATGATACTGTAATTGATATTGCTAATACTATAGGAGTAACAATTAATGGCTTTAATATTGTAGTTAATGATCAAACTAAAAATGGTATTGCAGGCAATTTTGTAAATAATTCAAATATCTATAACAATACTATTAGCGGTGGTGATGATGGTATAAATATTTACAGAGATTGGAATAACATTTCTGTTTATAATAATACTATTTATAATATGCGTCGTGATGGTATTTCCTTTGCAAATCCTACACATACTGATTTAACTACTTTAAATGGTGCTTATATTTATGATAACACTATTTATGATTCACAATTTGGTATTTTTGTAGGTGGAAACTTTAATGGTGAAATATACAATAATAACCTTTATCAACTTACATATGGTATGCAATTTGCAGGCAAACCTACTGGAGATGATGGAAAGTTAATTGCTAATGTTCATGATAATAATATTTCTGCAGAAGTGGGCATATATATGTGCCATCCAGGTGTTTTAAATTTCACTTTAACTGGAAATAAAATCACTGGTACAAATATGTCAATTGACACTAATGGTTCTTTCAGTAAAACTTTTGATGGTGGTATTTATCTTTATAATAATACAATTAACGGAAATATGAGTGCTGATTTTATTAGTAGCATTACTGAAGCTATTGGTAATGAGGGTACTGGAGCATATAATACTCCTTCTTCCAATTCACGAAATTTATTGGGAAGTGCAGTAGAAGAAATAATAGATGATGCAGATGATAGTAATGCATTTGTAAATGGAGATTTCAGTGATGAATTAACTGGATGGACTATAAAAAAATATATTAAAGATCCATATAATGCTGGAATAGAAATTGAATCTGGCAGTACTAATCCTCAAATTGAAAATGAAGAGGGGGAACATGGCTACTATGTAAATCTTAAATCTAATGCTTCTGGAGATTATGTATTTTTTACTCAATCTGTAGATTTAACTGATGTTGAATATATTTCATTTGATTATAAGTATTTCATAGGTTCTACATATAAACATTATTATGGGTTAAAAATTGATGATTCAGGATTTTTACCAATAGATTCAAATGAAACTAACGGTGATGGCATTTGGCATACTTACATTATTCCTAAATCCATTTTTTCTGAATATGCTAATGGTGTGCATACAGTTAGCTTAGTGTTGGATATCCATGGTAGTGCGGGCATTGCCAATGGTCAAGATCAATTCGTCGATAATATTGTCGCTTTTAAAAATGCAGCTGTTCCTACATACACTGCAGATGACCTTCAAAATTTAATTAATGATGCTGTTGATGGTGTTGTTAATTTAGAAGCTGGTGCAATCTATGATATTGGAAGCACCCAATTCACCTTTGATAAAAAAGTAACTGTAAACGGTAATGGAGCTACCATCCTCGCAAGCGGTGCTGCTCAAGGCGGTTCAGGTGCAGTCTTCATTGCAAAAGTTGCAGGAACTGCATTCAAAGACTTAATATTCAAAAACTCTGACGGACACAAAGAATACGGTGAAGGCGTAGCAGGTTACGCTATTGAATTGGCTATTGAAAACGGTACTGTAGACAACTGTCAATTCCTTGACTGGAGCAGCGGTGTCTATGGAAGAGGAGCATCATTCTGTAATATCACTAACTCTTACTTCAACGGTTCCTCTGATTTGGTAACCGGCGCAGGTAAAGGAGAAAAAGGTACAAAAGCAATCAACCTTATGGGATCTCACGACATCACTGTAAAAGGATGTACCTTTGAAGGTCAAGTATTAGACGGTATTTCCATTGCAAGTAACTCAGGTAACAACATCATGACTGACAACACTTTCATTGATAACGTTTACGCCATTTACTTCGGTGGAGCTTCCACTGCTGGATGTGTAATTGCAAACAACACTTTTATCAGATGCGGATACTGTCCTAATGTAACTGATGAAATCAACAAGAAAGTAACTATCTTAAGTACTCAAAAAGCATGTAACGGATTCATCATTGCAGATAACATGATTGAAGCATTAAACGGAACCACTTTCATCATCATGGAATCAGGCAACACTGCTCATGGATACCCAAGTACCATCGGTGACATTAACATTACCGGAAACACTATGGCTTTAGCTGAAGGTGCAGTTGCTGAAACCATCAATTTCATTAAAATCGTAAGTAACGAAGGTGAATTAAGCCCATATGCACCAATCAACATTTCCGGAAACGACCTTGCAACTGGTGTAAGTCCTGTAAAGGTTTGGTATAATGATTGGGGAAGTGAAGACAACCCTGTCATTCCTGCAGCTGATCCTGTTGTAACAAGTATTGAAATTGTAGATGTATCAACTGCAACCAAAAAATTAACCGTTAAATTAGTGGACATCGGCGGAGAAGCATTAGTTGGCGAACCCATCTCTTACACCATTAACGGTGCAGCAGCTAAAACCGCTGAAACCGATGAAGACGGTTTAGTTGTAATTGATGTTACTGAAAATGGTGTAGTGGCTGTTGCATTTGATGGAAATGACCAATACCAGTCAGCTGAAACCAGCATAAACTTTGTTGCTACAGCTCAAAGAAGCACTCCAACTATTACTGCCGGCGCTATGACCGCTACTGCAAAAGTTGGCAAATACTACACAGTAACCTTAAAAGATGCTTCAGGCAATCCTATTGTTGGTCAAACCATAAGTTTCATATTCAATGGCAAAACCACCAATGTTAAAACCGATGAAAACGGTAATGCTAAACTCAACATCAATGTTGCAAACAAAGGAACCTATCCAATTACCGTTTCATTCTTAGGAAGCGATGACTACAATGCTGTTGTTGCAGTTAAAGACATTAAGGTTGTTGTTCAAAAAACCAAAGCTACCTTTGCTAAAAAGACATTTAAGGTCAAAAAAGCTAAAAAATTAAGCTTCACCCTTAAAGATGCTAACGGCAAAGCTATTGCAGGTAAGAAAATCACTTTCAAGGTAAACAAAAAGACCTACACTGCAAAAACCAACAAGAAAGGTATTGCAACTGTAAAAGTCAAACTTACTAAGAAAGGAAAATACACAGCTACTGCAAAATTCGCTGGTGACAACACTTACAAAGCAATCAGCAAAAAAGCTAAAATTACTGTAAAAAAATAGATTAAATGATTAAAAGGGATTTATTTAATTATAAATCCTTTTTTATTTATTTTTTAAACTCAAGAATTAATTTTCTAAAGTAAATTGGATTGTTTTTTAAAGTTTGGTTTTATTTATTTTTTAAAATTTTGAACAAAAGTGAATATTTTTGTTTTTGTTCAAAATTTTAAAGGGTATTGATTAAAAGGAGATTTTAGTCAGTCTCTTTAAAATTGTATTTTTTCAGAAACCTGATTTGGTTTCTTTAAAATTGCATTTAATAACTGGAAACTTATAATGATGGTTTATTTGAAGACTTCGAAGTTCTTGGATCTTTTAATAAATTTATATAGGGAAGGAATTTTACTTAAAATCAAGCTGTTTTTTGATTTTTTGCATATGTTTTTATTTTTCCTTTTGTATTTTTTATAAAATGGATTTTTGGTTCTATCTTTTCTTTTTTAATTTGTTTTTTATATTATTTTATTAAATTAAATGAATTTTGTTTAAAAATATATATTTTTAAAAGAAATTTAGTTGTCGAATTTAAAAAATTTAATTGAGAAATTGATATGAAGTTAAATAAATCTATTCTTTTAGTATTTTCATTATTGTTTGTAATGACATTATCTTTAAGTCTTGTATCAGCTAGCGATTCAAGTCTTAATCTTACTGATAGTGTTATTTCAGATGATGCTGTATCTTCTGATTCCATTGTC
Source organism: uncultured Methanobrevibacter sp. (assembly GCA_946611495.1). Lineage (GTDB taxonomy): Archaea > Methanobacteriota > Methanobacteria > Methanobacteriales > Methanobacteriaceae > Methanobrevibacter. The sequence goes on from CAMODR010000001.1 coordinate 16,940, forward strand.
TGTGAAGATTCAATTGATGATTCAATTAGTGATAATGAGGATTCCAGTATTGTTGGAGAAGAAGAGCGTATTGGTGATGGGGATATTAATTTGAATAGCGGTTCTTCCATATCAGACTCTTATTTAAATAATGTTGAAAATAAGGGGATTAGTTCAAAGAATAATGATAATAATAAATTGAAAAGTTCAAATGGATTAGGGGATAATGAAGCTCAAGTATATGCTGAAAACATTATTAAGAATCCAAGTTTCAATGATTCCATAAACTATTGGGACACATATGGAAGTTTTGCAGAACGTACTGGAATTTCTTCAAAATCCCATGACAACGATAACAGTTCCATAGCATTTATGTCATCTTCAATATCTCAAGTGATTGATTTCACTACTGTTGATACCATTAATTTTTATTTTATATCTTATAGTATTCCGATAACAGTCGTAATTGGCAATGAATTTACAGAGATGTATAAATTTGAAGGTGAAGAAGGAAAGATTTGGAATCTAATAAGCATAGACACATCAGATATAAGTGGTTTCCAATTATTCACCATTACCAACCCCATAACTGAAAATGTGCTGGTTGATGATTTCTTTGTAACTTGCAATAATCTAAATCATGCCAATTATACGGGGAGAATAATTGAACAGACCGATGACAATTATACTGTTCAATTTACAGATGGTTCCTATGGATTAATCAGCAGTTGGCTTTGGGATTTTGGCGATGGATACACTAGTACAGAACGTAATCCTGTTCATACCTTTAAGAATGGGGTTTATACAACTACCTTAACAGTATCCAGCGATTACTGCACAGACACTTATGTTCCAGAGTTGGAAGGTTGCATTATAGAACGCACTGGAAAATCTTTCAACACTATTCAAGAGGCAATTGATAGTGCTGAAGAAAATGATGTCATTTTTGTCACTCCATATGCAAATCTTAATTATTATGCGGAAGACCTTATCCTTAATAAGTCTATTACATTAATTTTCAATAGCACTACATTAATGAATAAAACAAGCACTTTGCGTTTGACTGTGGGAAAGGATGCTGATGTAAAGATTAAAAATTTAAATTTAAATGATTTGAATATTTTAATTGAAGGTGAAATGGAATCCAATTTAGAATTTGCTGATTCTAAGATTTCCAATTGTTATTTGGACATTCAATCTAATGTTGATCTCATTAACTCAACTATAGATAAAAATTCAAATATTTCCATCAATGATGGAGATTTGTCAATTTTAGATTCCGCACTGAAATCTGTAATTTTAGATTCAAATAACTCCATTGTTTTTTTAAACAATGCTCGTTTATCTGATTTGTCCAATATCACACTATCAAATAGTAATCTCAAATTATACAATTCCAATTTTGATAATGCAAAATTTGATATAATTGGTTCTATTTTTGATATCAAATCGGTCTCAATCAAAAATTATGAGACAATTTCTGATGTCACTTATAGGGTACGATATGATTATGTTTTTTCAGACAGCATAGGCGTTTTAGATAATGTTACTTTCGGTACTGATAGAGCTGTTTGGTCTTATGGTTTCAAATTTATCAATACCAATGCTAGTTTAATAAACAGTAATCTGTTTAAATCAGATGTTGCCATCACTCAAACAGGTGGAGAATTGAATATTTCCAAGTGTTTTATTCATGATAATAATGTTGGCATTGAAGTAAACAGTGGAATTTCCAATATTCACTATAATGTCATTTATGGAAATTCTGATTTTGGATTGCTCTATCATGTTGATTCTGCTGATTATTCAAATAATTGGTGGGGAACTAATAATCCTGGATTTATAGCTAGTTTAGATATTCCTTCTGATTATTATGATATTGCATATATTGGTGAAGGAGAGCAAACTAACAATTATCCATATCTGGTTCTGAATTTAAGTTCGGATTCTATTTTGCTTGCAATAAATCATAGTTATGTCATTCATCTTGATTTATGTTACAACAATGATGGGGTGAATACTATTGATGATTCCACTCTTGAATCTATTATTGCTAGCACTATTTTAGATAGGATCATTAAGTTCCAATCCAATGAAGGAAATTGTAGCGATTGCAGTATTGTTAATGGTAGAGGAGAATTCACTTTTACCAGTGGCGATAAAGCAACTGCAACTGTAACATTTAGGTTCTTAAATCAAGATTACCCTCTACCTATTTTAATCGATTCCACAGTTCCCCAAATCACATACATTACTCCAAGTTGTGTGTTTAATGATGCCCTTCTTGTAGAAATTGAATGTGACGATCCAAATGCAATAATTTACTACACTAATGATGGGTCAGATCCTAAAAATAGCAGCACTCGTGTAATTTATGATGGTGCATTCACTATTGATAAGTCCACTACCATTCATGCTACAGCTATTGATGAAGCTGGAAACTATGCCAGATTGGCTTTAGCTAACTCTCCTGATGTGAGTGTAACTTATCTTAAAGGTTCTGACTTGAATGCGGAAGATTCCTGTGCAATTTGGGGTGAATATCAAGGCAATATAAACAATACTGGTGTTTCCAATCAAACGGGTCCTTTAACCAACATTACCAAATGGACTAGATTGGACATTCCATCTGATGCTTCAGTTCTTGTAGATAAGGATGGCTTGATTTATGTTGCCGGTGAAGATGGATATCTCTATTGCTTGAATAGTGAAGGAAAGACAGTTTGGGCATATGGTACCCGCAGCAAGATTATTTCCACTCCTGCGATAGGGCCTAATGGTCATATTTACTTTGCTAACTGGGATAACAGCACTCTCTATGAGTTAGACAATGATGGTTATCTTGTTTGGAAGTATAATCTTGGAGATTATAGTCTTGGTTCCAGCATTAAGTTTGGTCCTGATGGAACACTTTATGCCATAAGCGGTAATGACAGTTTTGCTAAAGTTTTCGCATTTAAAGACAAGACTCTTAAATGGGTTTGTGAGTTGCCGGTATCTACCAGCGGATCCACCCCTACAATAGCAGAAGATGGAACTCTTTATTTGGTTCTTAAAGATGGTTCTGTTGCTTTGATTAATTGGGATGGAACTGTTAGGGGATATATTAAATCCTTGGCTAATGTAAAGGAGAGTGCCTCTGTCAGCATTGGTCCAGATGGATTATTGTATGTTTTGAAAACTACTGTAGGCGTTAATCCTACATTAGATATCTATTATCTTAATGGGACTGCAATAGTGAGTGATAATCGTAATTTGGTCAGATATCAGTGCATTTACGGAGCTCCTACTGTTTATAATGGTAAAGTTTACGTTTTAGCATTGCAGAATATTTTTTCAGGCGTAAATATAATTGGCTATCAAGGCAAATTATATGCATTTGACAGTGCTACCGGCAGTTTCTTATGGGATGTAAACATTACTAATGCAGGATTTTCCGCTAGTGCCCCAATTATCTCTGCAGATGAGATAATGTACTTTGCAAGCAATTACACTGTTTATGCATTTGACTTGGATGGAAACAAGATTTGGTCCTATGACTTGACTGGCCAATATGGTAATCCTAAGGTTTTATCTGGACTTACATTGACTGATGAGGGCACCTTGATTGTTCCAACCACTCAAGGAATCTATACCTTTAATGATTTAAGTGCTGAATTTACTTGGGAACATGTAAACGGCACTGAAAGAGGCATTCAGTTTACAAGCATTGCAACCGCTGGCAATAATACTTATTATTGGCGTTTTGGCGATTACAGGTATTCCAGCATGGAAAATCCAGTTCACGAGTATTTCCGTCCAGGAAACTATACTGTGTACTTAACTGTAAATCATAGCGGAGTGCTTCTTGGTTGCAATAAGACCATAGAAGTAATCACTTATGATATCACCCCTCCTGAAGATGTTGTTGCCACCATTGATGGTATCGTTGCCATTGATGCCGAATATCGTGGAAGTCAAAATGTGACTTTAACATCATCTGACAATTGGGGAGAGTACACTATCTATTACACTGTTGATGGTAGCGATCCTAAAGACAGCCCTACAAGACGGGAGTATTATGAGCCGGTTTCAATTGAAACAAGCACATTCTTGCAGTTTGTTGCAGTTGATCCTGCAGGAAACTATGGAAATGTGGGCAATCTTAGCTTAACCATTACCGATGCGATTATTGTAAATTCCAGACTTGTTGACAAGATTCAAAAAATGCTTGACAATGCTGAGCCTGGAAGTAAGATTGTAATCGATTATAAGAACATTAGCGGTGCTAACTTCACTATAAATAAGCCGTTGAATATCATTACCACCAGCAATACTTTGCTTGTTGGAAATGGTGTCGATCCGGTATTCCGCATTGGTCCTAATGCCAGCGGCACTAAGATCAATGGTTTTTCATTGGAAAACAGCGTTGACTGCATTGTTGTTAACAATACAAAGGATGTCAGCATTTTAAACACTGTTGCATATTCAAGAAATGGAAACGGATTCAATATCATAAATAGCAATAATACATTGATTAAGGATTCCACTTCCAAGAATTCCTATAACGGCATAAACATTAATGGCAGTCGTGGCACTGTTTTGAATCGTGTAAACAGCAGCGGCTCTTACATGAATGGAGTTTCTGTCATTAAGTCATCAAATACCATTATAAGTAATTCATTGTTAGACAATAATGGAGTTTATAATAAGGGCAAGGCACAAGCCATTCTGCTTGATAATTCCAATAAGACAAGCATAATCAATAACTCAATTACTAGAGGTTACTTTGGAATTCGCTTTAACGATACCAATAGGAATGTTGACATAATCAATAACACAATCAATGAGACAGTTGCTGACGGCATTTTATTCGAAGGCACTACCAGTCGTGTAAATGTTACATTGAATACCATTGAAGGCAGTTTCAATGGACTTAACTTTAATGGATATGTTAACAACATTTATGTAACCGAGAACCTTGTCTGGAAGATGCATTCCCATCCGGGGGATATTGAAACAAGACGCAACTTCGATATTTATGACCCGGACCCATGGTCTGACAATTATGGCCAGTTCTATAATTGCGTTCAGGTTTCTGCTGGTTCAAGCAACTTTGGTGATGGAGTATTCATGGCGAATAACGTTTTCATAAAGCAAAGCCATAGAAGCTGGGAAGCCAGACACACATCAGACACTACCAGTCCTAGCGGTGTCTATAGTACCGTTACCGATTGGGACACAGATCAGCTTCTTGATTCCTGTGCAGGTCATGACTTTAACCTTTGGGACGGTTCTGGTTCCTATGATAACTCAGGAGGTGCTGTAGGTTACTCTGAAGGCAGAGTCAACCTTGTTGTTGATCGTATCGGAGACAGCACTTATAGATTGCGCCTTAAGAATATGGGAAATGGAAAATACTTGACCAATATTGATCCGTTTGATGTGACTGTTACTGCAGGAAGCTATACTCAAGTTGTTAAATTTGAAAATGACTCAGCCATTGCTACATTCAATACTGCATCCGCTATAACCCAAGTCACATTTACCATTTCAATGCATATTAAGAAGTCCATTTCATGGGACATTCCTATCACTGAAAATTACAGTTCAAGCAGCAGGGATGAAGATCCTGGCCGTATTGAAGGAGACGCTTATGATAACCGTAAGCCAACTGTAGCTCCTATGTACGAGACCGATGATGAGCGCAGAGCTCGCTTAGGTCCTGATGCTGATGGAAATGGAAACGGTCATGGAACTGGATTTGGAAATGGTACCGGTTCAGGTATGGGAGAAGGCCAAAACTCTGGAGACGGAAATGGAAGAGCTAACATCAAGGCTGGAGATGAATCCATGCCTGGAAGCTCTACAGATGTGAGCACTGTATTCTCACAAAGCCAAAGCACTGGCGGAGATGCGAGTACCACTACCAATCCTAATGCTGGAGGTTCTGGCAGTGGCTCCAAGAATGCTTATGAATTGGATGAGCATTCAAATCCAGTAAGCAAATCCATTGACTTGAATGATCCAATGAAAATTGCATTATTGATATTGCTATCAATTTTCCTTGCTATCGGTTATAACATTGCTCGTGAGAATGAGTGGATGAAATAGCATCCATTTGGATTTGAATCAGAATCATTTGAACTTTTAAACATTTCATTTAAATAAGAAGAAAAAACGATATGAAGAATCAATTTTTCATTTTAGTTATTGAAAATATTAAAAGAAAATGTAGAAAATATATGAAATTTAAAATTAAAGGGAAATAAATGAAATGAATTGCATTGGGTTGTGTTTTTTTAAAAATGCGATTTTAATGCTTTTATTTTCATTTTTTCTATTATTTTATTTTTTTTTAAAAATCACAAGTGTCTTTTCAACAGAATTAAGTTTTTAAAAAGTTTTAAATAATGTTTTACATATGAATTAAGTTTAAAACATTTTAATTGATATGTAAAACCTTATTTGAAAAATTAAAAAAGTTTTTATCCATATTTAAAAAGTTTTTTACCATTATTTTGAATAATTTGAAATCTTTTGAATATTCTTTATTGTTAAAAATTTTAAAGATTAAATTTTTTTGCTTATAAAGTTTTTAAAACAATTTTAAGGTTTATTTGATTAGTTCATTGATTATATTTACGAGGAGGATTTGAATTTTATGGCTGGTAATAGTTTATTGACATCTGTTCTTGACCTTGTTAGTCAGAGTTTGCAGATTCCTGTAATCATATTTCTGCTTTTATTTGCAATAACTGCAATTGTTTTGCTTGGAAGCCTGATAAAGGAATACTTGAACAGGAAAAAAGTTAGTGCAGTTGAAATGAAGAAACTTATCAAGGATTTGTCCCATGCGAATAATGCATCTGAAATGTCTGATATCATTAGTGGTGCAGACATTCCTGAATCTCAAAAAAGGGATTTGATTGAGCTTATCGATTCCAGTGACATGGACATTGAATCCCGAACTGCCCTTGCAAAGAAGCTTGTTGATTCAAGGGAAAAGGCATTTACCAAGCGTTTGGGCTGGAGTGATGTGATTACCCGTATCGGACCTACACTTGGTCTTATGGGAACCTTGATTCCAATGGGCCCAGGTCTTGCAGCACTTGGATCAGGAGACATTGTAACATTGTCCAATGCAATTATAGTCGCTTTCGACACAACTGTTGTAGGTATTGGTGCAGGAGCATTGGCTTATGTAATAAGCAAAATCCGACGCAGATGGTACAGTGAGTACATTGCCAATTTGGATGTATTGACTGATGTAGTGCTTAATAGGCTTAGGAAGATTTAAAATGGTTTGGTGTGGTACTTACTAGGCTTAGGAAGATTTAAAATTAGTATTAATATTTTATTCATCCAACGGATTTTAAAATATTTTTTATGATTATTATTGTAAAATCTCTTAGGAGGTTTGGTTTTTATGGTAAAACTAGGTAGAAACAATGCTTTTGATGAGGATGAGGAAGACCCAATGGCAGGTGTTGCAAACCTTGTGGATGCAATGCTTGTTATCGCAGTGGGACTTTTGGTATTCCTTGTAATCAGTTGGAATATGCAGAATGTGGTTTTCAATGATCAGATAACTCAAGAGCAAAAGCAAGAGGCTATGGACGCCATGCAGCAAGTCACTCAAGTGGATCAAGGTCAGCAATTGAATGAAACTCCAGATCTCAGCAATTCTTCAGGAGAAGGATATGCAGAAATGGGTAAGGTCTATAAGGATCCTAAGACGGGCAAGATGATAATGGTTGAAAATTAGTTTATAATTAAAATAAGGATTTCATATCCTTATTTTTTATAATCTTTTTTAATAGCTAATTTTAGTAAATTAACTTGACTTAATATTTTATATTTTTTAGATATTCAAAAAAGTAGTTGAAATTTGATTAAGGACTAAACTTCAATAAAAATAGTTTTTAAAACTTAAGTATGAATTTTTGTTTTTTATATAATTATTGAATTTTTGATTGATTTTTTGCTTTTATTAATGATCATCTGCATATTTAATTTTTATTGTGTCCCTAATCCATGCACCGTCTTATATTATTTTTGTCTAAAAATTTTAAAAAATGTAGATTATTTTTTAAATTATCATGATTAATCATGATTAATTTTAATTAATAATGTTAAAATTTTCATTGTCATTTGGTTTTTTCTATTAAATTCATGAATTTTTATGTGATTTTCTTTCGTTTTTATAATATTTTTCATTTCGTATTTTTATGGTTAATTTTTCATTTATCAATCTTATTAACAATTATTTTTTTTAAATTTTTGTAAAAAATATTCTTTTTCACTTCGTATTTAGGCAATACAAAATTTTTTTTTAAAAAATTAGCTAATTTTTCGATATGAAGAAATAGTAATATTATATATTTTTCATTATTTTTTCAAATAGACTTCTAAAAATAAATATTTTTTTAAAAATTTAATGAAATTATTTTATTTTATATGAATTTTAATTCATTTCGTTGAAAATCTCTCATTTTTTAATTAAATGAATTATTTTTTTTAATATTTTTTATAATATTTTATTCTAAAAATTAGAATTAAATTGAACAATTTTTAATAATATTTAAATTTTTTTCGTTATGAAATATTTTTACTTTTGAAAAAATG
>CAMODR010000002.1 GCA_946611495.1 uncultured Methanobrevibacter sp.
GGTCGCGTCTTTCTATTACCAGACACTTTTTGCCTTTTTTAGTCATTTCATGTGCGAATACTGAGCCAAACAGACCAGAACCTACAATTAAATAATCATACTTCATTGTTACATCCCTATTAATTAGTTGATTAGGTTATTAATATAATAAGTACTGACATTTAAATATAATTTAAATCTAAATTTTTCCAAACGGACAATGCCAGATATAAAATTGATAGAATTTCACTCAATTGAGAATATTCCAAATGAAAAAAACTTAGTTTTTTTTGAAATTACATTATTAAAAAAAATATTTTTCTCCTAAAAATCATTAAAGTAGATTAAAAGCATAAAACTAATAATTAATTCGAATTTATAATGATATGAAAATTGTTTTTCTAATCAGTCCTTTGAACATGCCAAAATTTAATAACTTAAAAAACCTATATTAATATGGAGAATAGTTATTACATCTCATAATAACTTGACTATTCTCCACTTATTAAAAAACTATTTTTAGTATTATTGTTGAAAAGTTCTATTTCACCAATATTATCAATTGATGATTTTTTGCTAAAATAACAGTCCAAGTAATCCTAATTGTTTAAATTGAATCTTTAGAAGTTATTTTTTTAGTCCTTTTTATATAATGAACAAGTGTGAAATAAAAATGAACCTCTTAAAAACCATGCATAACATAATCCGTTAATAGCATCTAATCCTTATGTTACTGTATTTTGTATTAAAAATCTTAACCTTTTTATTATCTTTCGTATTCAATGAAATTTCATCAAAATCATTGAAATTGTTTGTGGTTAATCTTATCTTTTTATTTACTCTGCCAATATCATCATGAACTGTTAAATGAGCCGTATATGATGATTTCTTATCCAAGAAGAATTTCCATTTCAGCTCATATGCTGTCTTATCTTCATTTAAGCTTAAATGGGTCTTTTCCTTTGTTGAAGGATTTCTTACATAAATCTTCAATTTCTTCTTGATCCCGTCTCCATTTTCTACAAGAATTTTAAAAGTTTCTTCATCACAATCAAACTTGAATTCTCCAGTTAAGAGTTGAGTACATGCTGATAACAAATTATTAGCAGTATACAAAAGATTTATTCCATCATTATGATTTATAATATTCCCCACACAATCTTTGCTAATTCTGATATTATCCGAATATTCCTCATAATGAGCTTGGAAATAGATGTCATAATCTTCAAAAATATTCAACTTGCTTAATGGAATTTCTGCTTTGAATATATTTCTTCCTTTTTCATTTACTATTGGTTCAAGTTCAAAATGAACAGAATTTTCTTCCAATATCTCATCGAATTCACATCTACCTGCAAATACAATTTCTCCTTTTTTCATTTCAAAGAATCTAGGAAGTTCTATTTCATTGAAGATTATGGAATCATCATCTGTAATAATTTCCTTAATTTTTATAAACTGAGGTATCAACCTTTTTATTTCAAATAATCTATCTGGAACATCTAAATCGGGATTTCTAAACAAAGGAAGATTCCAGTAGCTTTTATTATTCTCATTAACTACATCCTTGAAAATTTTGAAGCCTGTTTTTAACAATTGTTTAAGTTCTTTCCTATGATTATTTAAAATCAGATAAATATACAGATTTTCAATAATATTTAAGCTGTTATCATAAACATCATTTATTTTAGATATTTCACTTATTAAAAAATCACGGGTTTCATTAAATAAATAGTCCTCAAACTCTTCATTATTTAATATTCCATGAATAGGAACAGTAACTCTCCTCATTAATATTTTCATATAGTCATGATAAGATGAAGTAATCTTGTCCAAATCCAACTTATATGACTCGATTCTATTAATATAATTGCCTAAAGCTTTTCTTTCATCGCTTAAAGAGTTTCTTCTCTGCCTCCACATATAAACGCAATCAGGAATAATTGCAATGGTGCGAGCGTAGGAATATGCAGTATGTGAAAATTTTCTATCAGCATATATCATGTCAATTGGCAAGCGAATGTTATGCTCAATTAACAAATCCCTTTTAATTATTTTATTCCAATAAAAAGCATCTCCGAATAAAATAGGAAACTCTTCAAGGTCATTTATTACTCTTTCTTTCTCCCATGCGTTTCTTTCATATGCAGGCATTTCATATTGATGCTTTCCAATTAAAAAATTTGCACTTCCAATGGAAATATCTGCATCAGCCTCTTTTGCCTTATTATATAGTCTCTCATATGCATAATTTGGAATAATATCGTCATTATCAACCAATATGACATATTCTCCTTTAGCATTTTCAATTCCAATGTTTGCATTTTTTGCCAAACCTTCATTAATTTCCTTGTTTATAATCCTAACATTGTCATAGTCCCTTTCAAACTCTCTGCAAACGCTTAAGCTGTCATCCGTGCTGACATCATTTATAAGGATAATCTCCAAACCATCAAGGGTCTGATTAACAAGAGATTCAATGCAGTCTCTTAAATACTTACCCCCATTGTAAACCAAAACAATGGCACTTACCTTATATTCATAATCACTCATTTTAAACCCCCTCCTCTATTTTAAAAACAGCATTTATGATTTCTTCGGATGCTGTTCCATGGCCAATACTGCAGTATTTATTAAAGAAGATATCATACTTCTCCTTGTAATCCTCACTTATTTCACCAATGTTTTTAATGGAATCAATCAAATCTTCGGCATTGATTAATTGAGGACCTGGCAAATCAGCCTGAATTTCCTTAAACAATAAATTTTCAGCCAGATAAGCCTCAATATCCGGCACATAGAATAAAATTGGTTTTTTGCTGTGTGCGAAATCAAAAACCACGGAAGAATAATCGGTTATTAAAATATCTGAGATTAAATATAATTCATGTATGTCATTATAATGAGATAAATCCATAACAAAGTCTTTCTTATCAACTTCAAGTGATTTTGAATCTGGATGGTTTTTTATAATAAAAATGAAATCTTCACTCAAACCATTTATAACCTTATTCAAGCCCAAATCAATGTCTTCCTTTCTATAGGTAGGCGCATAAAGCACTACCCTTTTATCTTTAGGAATGTTCAATTTGTCCTTGATTGAATCCTTAAAATCCTGATTTTTAGTATAGAACACATCGTTTGCCGGATACCCGAATTCAAACACCCTTTTTTTAAAATTAAAATGTTCCTTTAATTTTTTTGTGGAATATTCATTAGGAGTAATTAAATAATTCCAATTGCGAGATTCTCCTATAAATTCTGATAAATAAACTTCATCATTATCATCCACATAATAGCTCAACCTTTTATATGGAGTTCCATGCCATGTTTGCAAATATTCATGCCCTTTTTTATAAAGCCTTGGAAAAGGAGTATTATTTATCCAGTACTTTGCCTTGGCCAGATATTTGTAATAATTCTCATCCCTGTTTCCTACTACTATTGGATTTCCAGGAATTTCAGTATTCTTATCCTTCAAGTTCCATACAAACTTGTATTTTTCATCATATCCCATCTCAAGCATTTTCTCATAGATGTATTTGGGATTATGGGAATAAAGTCCATTGAAGCTTTCAAAAAAGATTAAATTATCATCTATTTCAGTATTTTCTGAATAATGATTGTAGATATCTTCGCCTTTTGCAAGTGCAATGAGATTTTTAGATTTGTCAATGCTTGTGATATCCACCTTTAAATTGAATTTATTATTAGTATAAAATATTTCAGACAAGTCTTTTTCTTCGCTGCTTACTATTCCAAATATCTTATCTTCATTATTATAAGAATCAAATAGCTTATAAGTTTTCAAATTGGCATTATATATTACAATGTCATCTTTAATCAGCCGGATTTTAGTATCCCAGGAAGTGTTTAATAATTTTTCATTGAAATCAAATTGAACAAAGGATTTGAAATGCAGTTTATTTTTTCCTGCATTTTTATATTCACATGGAAAAGCCCTGCCTTTGGTATCTGAAAATATTAAAAATTCCATCCTATCGAAATCAATATCCTGAAGCATGTTTATGGTTCCATCCAGTTCCAATAAATCATTATTCATTTTAATGGAAGATAATTCCGCCTGATATGGGGATTCCTTATATTTAAAGGACAGATTATAATCTATAGTTGGATAGAATTCTGCTATTTTTTCATTTTCAAAATTCAGCAGCTTCCTTCCGCCGTTTTGATGATGATACTTTGATCTCTCTAAAAATGTTTCACCTTGTACAAAAACCCTCAGAAATATGTTATAATAATCCAGTTCATCAATTTCATCCAATTCCTGAGCGGTTAATACAGCTTTTGTTTTTTTAAAGGGTATGGAAAGTCTTTTTCCCGTTTTTCTATTTTTCACAATCAAATTCTTTTCAAAAAAAGGGGTGAAATTTTTTAATTTGAAGACTAAGCTGTCTCCCTTTTCTGTAATTTCAAAATAGTGATTTGCTATATTGTCTTCCACTATCTGCAATTCATCAGTAGTTCCAAAATAATGATTTAATAAGATATTTTTTAATTTTGATTTCAATTTGTTTTTTAAAATAATATTCCCCCCGTGAAAACTAAAGTAGTTTAATAATGAAAAATCTAGTTAAGAAGTTACCTAATTTAAAAGCGAATTAAATTCCTCCAAAGCATCTTTATTATGTTGCACTATATCAATATTCATTAAATTAATATTTCCGTCCATGAAGGCCTTCATTCCATCCAATAAACCTTTTTCATCACCTTCAACTAAAAATCCATCGTACTTTTTCATCCACTTGAAATCGTCATTTTTGGTTGCAATTACAGGAATATTTAAAATATCCGCTTCCATTATATGCAAAAACGAACTTTCGCTGGTTGAAGATGATATGAATAAATCACATTCTTTTAAAATAGGCAGATAATTGGAAATGCCTCTGACAAGAGTGACATTCTGCCAATGATTAAGATTGGATCTCCATGATTTGGCTTTATTGTAAAGCTTTCCTCCGTTTCCAATTATGATAAGCTGAGCATCAGGATTATCATCACAAAACTTATCAAATGCCTTTAGGAGAGATTCATTATTCTTATTTTTTGAATAGTCCCCAATGGATATGAATTTCTTGCCTTTGGATTCTAGCACGCCCTTTAGGCCATAAAGATTGCTAGAAACCATTAAAGTGCCTTTATCAATTAAAATATCTTCATTGGAGTTATTTATTACCTCTTCATAATTATAAAGTTTAGGAATAACTTTAATTTTATCTTTATTATTAACGATTTTATTAGTTGGTTTAACTAAATTAGAGGAATCTACAATAATATCATCATAATTGGAAAATGCCTCTTTTAATGCGCTGGAATTCAATCTATTGTTCTTTTTAGATTTTTCAAGCAAATCTTCAAAAACAAACATGTATTTTTTAGCGTTAGAATAGCTGAAAAGCAATATCTGGTCTGGATTGTTTGCTTCAAAGTTTAGTACTATGTCAAAAGGAAATTTGTCATAATACCTAACCAATTCTCTTTTAAACATTTTTTCAAGAGACTTAGGGCATTCGGAAGCATTTCCAGAGCCTATGAAATTTTTATATTTCCTATCCTCAGACAATGTTAAGTTCATTCCAGATCTTAATGGAAATACATTTACATAATCGGGAATCTTATCAAAAATTTTATAATGATTTTTATTTATATAACCATCCCATTGACGGAAAGACAAATAAATATTATACTTTTCTTCATCAAATTTTTCTAAAAAGCTTAATAAATAAGAAGTAGGTTTGTTATTCCGTAAATTTCCAGCAAATATAAGAATGTTTTTCTTATTATTTTCAAATGTTTCCACGTTACATACATTTTCACCATTAAAAATATGTCTGCATATGTTTTTAACAGAATTTGGATTATCATAAGTGCAGAATTTTTTTATAAACTCAGTATCATCATATTCTTTTGGTTTATTTAACTCTTTAATTAAATCTTCAACACTTTGAACTTTAGGAAATGGAAGTTCAGATAGTGAGAAATAGGTTCCTCTGTAGTCCTGATATGCCTTCTCATCATAATTAAATAATATTATCTTTCTTCTAGTGTTGGCAAAGTCAAAAAATACGCTGGAATAATCAGTAATCAAACAATCCGCCATATTTAATATGTCGTAGGTTTCATATCCTATAGGGAATGGCTCAATATGTTTATATTCATCAAAGTTAATTTCTTCCTGATTAAATGGATGTAATTTAACTAGAAAAATTTGATTATCATTTAGCGCCTTATCAATATTGGATAAATAATTTTGTAATTCATTTTTTTGTTTTTTATCATCCCTATCATTTAGAATTCCCTTAAAAGTAGGCATATAAGCAAAAATATCTTTATTTTCAAAGTTAAATTTTAATTTAAATTCTTCTCTTTTGTCATTACTAAAAAAAACACTGTTTCTAGGATAACCTTCCAATAAAATTTTCCCGCTATATATGTTTTCCATCATATAAGCATCAATCATTTTATCCTTAATATAGTCATTTGGATATAATAAAAAGTCAGAACCTAAAAAAGAATATTGGATATGGCCATTTAAATGTTCTTCAGGCCTATTATCTTTGCCCATGACTTTTAATGGAGTTCCATGCCAAGTTTCAAGAAATATCTGGCCATCTCTTTTCACATATTTGGCACGAATACCGGAATCTGTAATAATATATTTAGAAAATTCCAATATCATAGTGGCTAATGGTATACTGGAGGTAATATGAGTAATTTTTAGATTATAATTTCTTTGTAATTTTTTAATTTTTTGATGCAATTCCTTTTTTGCAAATATATAAATTTTATAGTCTCCATAATCGCCAGATGAGAGTTCCTCAACGATGCGCAATATATTTCCAGTGAAATCATTTCCATCTCTTGATTCTAAATAAACAACATTATCTTTAATATTATGGTTATATATAAAATATATAATTGAATTAATCGAAATCCCTTTAAATTTATTCATTAGCCCCTTAAAATTAGCGATTTTCATAAAATTTCCTCTAATATTTTATACTAAATTTAAACTCGACCCCATTATTATTACGATTATGCTTTTAAAAATACTTATTAATAACATGTTTTTTAAAAATCTTATTATGATTATTATTTTTTAAATAAATTTGTTAATGAACGCATAGGTTTTGTTATTTTCCATGAGGTTGAGTTTAAAATCTTCTTATTTTTATTTTTTAATTTTTTGATTTCATTATTTTTCTTCTTTTCAGATTGATATAACTTTTTCATCCCTTTTTCTATTTTTTTAAGGGAAATAGGGGATATTTCAAAATTTATTTCAAGATAATTGGAATCAGAAAAATCTCCCTCGATTTCATATCGCGGTGTAACATTTCCAAATAATTGAACATCGTCGGAAGGATTATTGAATGAATTAAATTTAGTAATTTTAATATACTCAGCATCAGAATCTATTGAAATTATTTTACACTCGATATATCCAGTAGGTGATGGTAAAAAAGCCAATTTCTTAATATCCTTAAAGAAACCTAAATCAAATTTCAAACTGTTTATATCTTCACAGTGACAACCCTTGATTAAAGTAGTTTCCTTGCCCTCTTGATAGACTACTAATCTAACATGCAAAAATTCCATAGGATTCTCTTCCTCAAAAATTAGATTAGTTAAATCGTTATATAATAATTGTATCTCACTTGGAGATAAATTTGAAATAGATGATTTTTTTGATTCAATATTTTCTATTAAATTATAACTAGTTAAAGCATTCTTTAATACAACTTTATGGTGGTATCCTTCTCCTTTGGTCCAATATTTATTATTCCAATAATACACATCACTTACGGAAGGATGAAAATCGTTTTTCCAACAAACATATGTAAAACTAATTTGATCCTGATTAGTGTATTTTAAATTTTCACTCCACCAATCTTCCATTACTTTCATGACGGTGGAATCATTATGTTTTCTAAAAATAGCGCCTGCAGAAGGAAGCCCATAATGAGAAGGCAATCCCTGTTTTCTATAATCTTCACTTTGTTTAATTAATGTTTCTGTAGGATACCTTGGCAGACCAGCTGAAACACTTGTTTCATCATATATGCAATCCCTTTCATCATGTGAAACATTTAACATCGGATTTTTAAGATATTTGTAAATATATTCCCTAATGCTGCCTGTAATTTCAAAAGAGCCATCAAGCCAGAAACTGTATTCATAATCAGATAGATATCTATGTGGTAAAATTTTAAATTGTTTGGCTATGCGGTTATTATCTAAATTGGAATCATTAATAGGAATTATTTTCCAGATATCAGAACTAGCTTCAGCATTATCAGTAAAGCAAACATAATCACAATTCTCATCAATGAATTTAGGATCCTTTAAATTATCATAATCCCCAGTAAATGCAGTATAAATAACAATTTTATTATTTTTAATATCCTCAATCAGTTTTTCATCCCTTTCTCCTTTATAAAACAAAGGAACATTGGAAAGTTTATTAAAATTATGATAGAATAATGATTCTGATTCTGATTTCAAAATGTTCACCTTAATTAAGTTTTTTATTAGAAATAGTGTTTAAAATTTTAAATTGTAATTAGTATATATTTTGTAATTCATATATAAAATTGTTTTTTATGGAAATAAAGCCAAATAATTCACAAAGAAGTTATATAAATAAATTATAAAAAAGGCAATTTTATAAAATTTTTAGAAGATTATCAAAAACTTTGTTGAGTTCATATATAATCTTCTTTTTATATTTTTTCAGCGAATTTTGACCTGTTTTTTTAAACCATAACTATATAAAATATTATTTTAAAATTATTATCATTAATATTTAAAATATTTGTAATAATGGTGGTCATTTGTCAAACATGCTTAATTTTTTAGTAAAATCCAATTTTAACATTAAAGAATCTTTGAACTATAAAAGAGCTTATAATATAATATTAAACTCAGAATTATTTGATGAAGAGTTCTATAAGGAGAATTTTTATTCATCCGATGAAGATCTTTTAATGCATTACCTGTTTGAAGGTTATAAAGAAGATTTTGACCCTTCATTGAACTTCAACACCTTAAGATATTATTATGCTTACCCTAATGTTAAAAAATCCGATTTAAATCCTTTAGTTCATTATGTACTATGGGGTAAAAATGAAAATAAAAAGATTTTCCCATCTTCTATATTGGAAAAACAGAATATTATAGAAGAAAATAAAAAATATCTCAATAATTATGAATTTGATGAAGAGCCTTTGGTTTCAATAATTATTTTAAATCGCAACGGCAGGGAAAATTTAGAGATATTATTCAAGGACTTTGATAAAAAAACAAACTATTCGAATTTTGAAGTGATTTTAGTTGACAATGCCTCAGATGATGATTCTGTGGATTATGTCAAATCATTAGATGTGGACTATCCTTTAATAGTCATGGAAAATGAGGAAAATCTCTCTTTTTCAAAAGCCAACAATGATGCTGCAAAAGCATCAAATGGAGAATATGTTTTGCTTCTCAACAATGATATTGAGCCTACATATGGCTGGCTAAATGAAATGATGGGCATCATGCTGAATAATGAAAATGTAGGATCCGTTGGTGCTAAATTATTATATCCATATTTTAAGGAGGACAAATCACATCAGAGATCATTTAAAATTCAGCATGGGGGAGATATTTTTGCATTTGGTGACAATCTTATCAGACCTCATAACCAGTACAAATTTTTTAACCCTTTTGACGAGCATGTCAGCCATACAAGAAAAGCAATATCAGTTACCGGTGCTGTTCTTTTAGTAAAAAAATCACTATATCTTGATATAGGAGGACTTGATGAAGATTATTTTTATTGCTTTGAAGATGTAGATTTTTCTTTAAAATTACATAAAGCCAACTATGACATTTATTATTGCTCTTCAGCATTATTATTCCATTATGAATCATACACTAGAAAAGACAATAGTGAAAATGTCGCAAGAAATCGGAAAGTACTGTTTAGCAAATGGTATAATTATTTAAACAGACATATTTTCATGGACATGATTGAATCAAAAGAATTCTTTTGTGATGCAAAATTGAAAATTATGATAGTATCTGAAAAATTTGAAAATAAAAAAAGTGATGAGGAATTTATATTAAATTTAAAAGAAGAGCTTGAAAATAAAAATTATACTGTTAAACTTTCTAATAAAATAAAGTCATTTAAAAATTTTGATGTTATAATCTCATTTTCGGATAATCTAGATTTAGAAACATCTAAAATTCGTGAAAATGCTATTAAAGTACTATGGCTAAACAAAAATAATGACAGCATGAATTTGAATTTAGATTTTTATGATTTTATTATCACTAATGATAAAAACATTTCTAATTCCAATCATGAAATTTATTATATAGAATCTAATTATGCAAATGAATTTATAAAAACATTGAAAGAGTATATAATCAGAAAATATAATTAATTCTAATAATAGATATTAAAGTTAATATCTTTAAAGAAAATTTTTAACTTAAAAAAGCTGGTTTTTAAGTTTGTATTTAAAAATAAATTATAAATTTAAATTTATTGAGAAACCAAGTAGTGGTAAAATATGGAATCAGATAATAAAACAATACAAGATTTAATGGAACATGAATTCTTTGAAAATAATTTGGATAATTTAAGTGTATTTATTAAATACACCATAGCTCGTATAGATATTAAAAATTACGGTGATGAAGAAAATGACTTAATTATTTTAGAAAGTTCAGATGAAAATAGTAAAATCGAATCTCCAGACTGGTTTAAAAATAAAGAAGGATCTGGATGGATGATACATAGTAAAAAAGGCACCATAGATTTAAAAATCAAATGTGTGAACGATGGCCAATTAAAAATATATATTAGAGGTTTGGACTATATTGGCAAAAATGACCATAAAACCGTGATTGATGTAAATTTCACTAAACTTATAGTAAATGGAACACGTGTTTTTGATAACGAATTAAACGAATGTCAACTTATTAAATCTTACTATTACACATTAGAAAAAGTGAAAAATAACGAAATTGTTGATATACATATAGAATGGGAACCTTTTTAACAAATTAGGGAGATATGAATCCATTGAGAGAAAATAACAATTTTCAAACCTTCAAAAAGAAAATGGTTGAAAGGATTTCATATCATATCTACTACCATGCACCCATTTATAAAAATTTGATTTATATTGAAAGCAGACAAGGAAAAGGTTTAGAGAGCAATATCCTTCAAATTATAAAAGGGCTTTCAACAAAAGATTATAAAAATTACAAAATAATTGTCTACTCCACAAAAAAGGCTTATAAAAGAATTGAAAGCCTTAAGGAAACATATAATCTCAACATCCGCATCATAACACATCCCCGACTATCAATGATGATAATGGAGCATGCAAAATACATTGTCATAGACTCCATTTTCAGAAAGGACTATATAAAAAGAGACGGACAGATAATCATTGAAACTTTAAACGGCAGCCCATTAAAACATGAAGGCCGTGACTTTAGGCAAAAAGAGCATGAGCTTGGCTTTATGCAGAACGCCCTTATAAATTCCGACTATCTTATTTTTCCAAGCGATTATGCGAAAGATACAATACTCAATGCATACATGATTGAAAAAATATATCCTGGAAAAATATTAATGGAAGGAACTCCAAGAAACAGAATATTTTTTGATAATGAGAGAAGAAGTGATGTGAAATCTGAATTGGGTTTGGAAAACAATGAAATATTTGCTTATATGCCGACATATAGGAAAACTGGAAATAAAAAACTTAAAAAAATATTAAAAAGCCTGGATGAAAAACTAAACGATGATCAAATACTTTTTTTAAAGCTGCATCCAAAAGAGAAAGTCAAGATAAAATTTAAAAAATACAATCACATAAAACCATTTCCAAAAAATTTTGATAGTTATGATATTTTAAATATCTCTAACTGTTTAATAACAGATTATTCAAGCGTATTATTTGATTATTTAAATACAGAAAGAAAAATCATATTATTCAATAATGATGAAGAAACACATGAGAATTATATTCCATTAAGTGATTTCCCTTTTCCCAAAGTTCAAACTATTGAAGATTTAATAAAGGAAATGAATTCGCCGAAAGACTATGATGATGCTGATTTTATATACAAATTCTGTACTTATGATAATCAAAATGCAGTTAAAAACTTATGCAAACACATTTTTAAAGGTAAAAAAGCCTGCATTGAGAAAAAAATAGAAAACAATAAGAAAAACGTGCTGATATATGCTGGAGGATTATGGAAAAACGGCCTGACATCCTCTCTCTTAAGTTTGATGAACCATGTTGATACAAAAAAGTACAATTTCTTCATATCCTACAGGCAGTGGGATGAATATTTCATAAACCATCACATTGAAATACTTGATAAATTTCCGAACAATATTGAATTTTTCCCATTGATAAGAAACAACGACCCCACATATTTTGAAGAAGAGGCATTGCATGAATTCTTTAATTGTGGAAAGAATAAAAAAATTATAAAAAAGATGTATAAAAGAAAATTCAAAAAATATTACGGCTCTGATATCTTCCACAACGTTATTGATTTTGACGGATATGGTCCCGACCAGCAAATGCTTTTCAACTCTTCAAAGAATAGTACTATATGGGTTCATAACAATATGATTCTGGAGATTAGTACTAGAAACAACCAGAATCCTAATGCATTAAAAGAAGCTTACTCCAACTATAATCATGTAGCTGTTGTCTCACCCGATTTAAGTGAACCTACTTCCAATATTAGTGGAACAAAAAATAATATTAATGTAGTTCATAATTTATGTGATTATGAAGATATTAGAAGAAATGCTAAAAAAGATCTGTTTATTGATAAAGACACGGTTTTAGATTCAAGCAATGATATTAATGATATTTTAAACTCAAAAAGCAGTAAATTCATCACTATAGGACGTTTTTCTCCTGAAAAAGGCCATAATCGACTATTAAATGCTTTTAACCGGTTTTGTGATGATTATCCTGATACACAGCTTATAATCATTGGAGGACACGGCCCCCTTTATGAAGAAACCAAATCTTTGAGAAGAAATATGAAACACGGCAAAAATGTCACAATTATAAAATCAATACCCAATCCAATGCCTATTTTAGGAAAATGCGACTTGTTTATCCTCTCTTCATTTTATGAAGGATGGCCTATGGTTCTTATGGAAGCCGAAGCACTTGATGTTCCTATCATAGCAACCGACATTGGCGGCGTGCAGATGCTGAGAGAATACAACGGCCACATAGTTGAAAATAGTGAAGATGGAATTTTGCAGGGAATGCATGACTATATGGATGGAAATGTTCACACAATGGGTATAGACTTTGAAGATTACAACAGAAAAGCATTGGATGAATTTTATTCAATTTTAAGGTAATCCTCCATAAAATTGCATTTAAGAAAATTAATGATTAACCATTAAAGCATGGTAAAAACCTTTATAAATTATTAACCTCAATAAAGAAAACTACTCTATCACATGCCAAAAATTAAAAGGCTCTTTTCAAATACCTAATTTTTTGAGCAAAACCTCTTAATACTTTTGCAAGCCTGTAAGGCTTAGTATTTAATAGCTTCACATAAAAATCCAGTTCCTTTCTAAATTTTTTATTTTCATTGCTTAATTTCTTGTTTTTCTTCCTTAAAGCAAGATTATTTTTAATCATTTTAAATTCAATATCGGAAATCTCACAAATGGTGAATGTGATTTCAATAAAAGATCCTTTGGAAAAATCTCCACTAATCCTGTAAACAGGAGATTCATTTGAAAATACTTGTTGTCCAGATTTTTTATCTTCAACAGCATTGATAGATGTTATTCTATAAATATCAAAATCCGAATCAATATTTGTTATTGAGCACTTTGAATAGATTCGTCTATTATGCAATGGGTAAAAAAATATCTCTCTTTCATCACTATTGAAATTATTAAATCTCACAGTGTTGAAATTCTCATTTTTATAAAAAGTTTCATAAATTGAATCCGCTTTCAATATGGCTTTATGATTTTTATTTAGCTTTTTAACAAGCTCTTCATAATCATCATTGAATAAATCCTCCTTGATTGGAGCAAATAGCTTGCTTGCAAAATCAGGACTCAGTTCAAACTGTTTTTTTAATATTGGTGAAAATTCCCTTATCATATTTGTCTTAATCTCATCGTTTACGGAGCTTTTGCTCATAATATCCAAATAAAAATAAATATGGGTTTGAAAAAAGATAGAAAAATAAGACTCCTTATCAAATCTTCTTAAAAGATCATAAGTAGCAAAATAACCGTTTTTTAATCCATTTAATAGTTTTTCATTATGATTTCGAATGGAAGACATATCATTTGACCTATCACGTATGCTATAATTATAGGCTGGAAACTTACTAAGATAAACAAAATTAGTAGCACACAAAAGAGTATGCACTACAAATTCCAAATCTTGCGCATTTACTCCTTCTACAGATCGAATATTATTTTCAATTAAAAAATCTCTTTTTATCAATCTGGCCCAGAGACTGGGCTGCAATTTGAATAAATTCAAATTCTCTTCGACTGAATTAAATCTGTAAAAATCCTTATCTAAAAAATCAGGATGCTTATACAATTCAACTCCATTTGTGAGCACCCTTTTAAATGTCGTGATTACAAAATCATAATCCTCGCGTTTAGCAGCATCATACATCACCTCAAAAGCATCTAGGGAATATGTATCATCCGAATCCATGAAAATTACGTATTCTCCTGTTGCATTTTCAAATCCAACATTTCGCGGTTGACCTGGAAATCCTGTATGCCCTTCAAGAATTATTACCTTGCAATTTGAATATTTCTTATCATATTTATCCAGCAAAAAAAGAGTATAGTCATCGTCAGACTTGTCATCCACTATAATAATCTCAATATTCTCAAATCCAATTGTCTGGTTTAAAATCGAGTCGACAGCTAATTTTAAATAATATCCTGAGTTATACGTCGAAATGAGCACGGAAACTTTAAAATTGTTCATGAAAATCACTTCTTAAAAGTTTTATGGAAAAATGGTTTAAACAAGTTTTTAGATTTTAGTTATTAATTTAATTTTTGTTATAAATCATTTATAAACCAACCATGTCAAAAGTAAAGCCCTTTGTAAAAAAATTTTCATAACTTCAAATTCTGAAAATATTGCTAAAAAATAAATCGAAAAAGAAAAAAATAGCTTAAAATTTAAAGAAAAACCATTGATAAAATAAAAGCCAAAAATCAATTATCAAAAGGCATAAAGAACAGATTATAAAAAGCATCTATCATTTTATTTAATATATCTGTCACAATATCGCGAGATAGAATATAAACCATAGCAAAGCTTATCAGACACATATATACGAAAAATATCGCTTCATGCCCCGCTAAAATATTTGCAAATGCAGTTGCCATATGTTCAACTGTGAAGATATGGAACACATAAACAGCAAGGGAGTTTTCACCGAATTTGGTAATAATGCTGTAATTATTGCTGACAACAGAATTCAATATTAATGTAAACACCATTCCAAGCAGAATGCAAACAGCTCTTGTGATAATTTCCAAATTCCTTGTATAAGGACTTCTGAAAGTTACCCATTCGAATGGAACATTGTATGAAATGAATAGCAGAATTACTATCGTAAAGATTAGGATAATAATTATTGAAGTCTTATTTTTCAAAACATTATAAATTCGTTGATGATTATTTGCAAAATAATCTCTGTATGAATTGTAATAGAATCCCAGAACAAATGCTGGTAAAAATATGAATGTTCTAGATATTCCTAAAATATTGCAATCAATAAAGCCTATGCATAATGACAAGACAAATGCTGTAAGTAATGGAAATTTCAGCTTATCAATTACTGGCAGAATCATTTTCATTGTAAAGAGGGAGATTAAAAACCATAATCCATAACCCGGATCGATGAACAATCTTCCCTGGTCTACTCCCAGCACATAAGTTCCAAATAAAAAGTAAAGAATGCAGAATTCGACAAAGGGGATGAATAATCTTTTAAAATTTTTTAAAGGCTGGCCAATATCTATTTTGGAAAAATACCCTGCAACAAAAAAGAATATCGGCAAATGGATAATGTAGAGAAAATTATGAATGGTATTGATTCCAGGAGTTTCCATTAAGTAAATGTAATGGCCTAAAACAATTAAAAGAATAGCAATGCCTCTTAAGTTGTCGAATTTGTTAATTCTGTAATTACTGGAAATAAAACCACCACAATATATTTGAAAATAATCTTTGGCTTTAAAATCATTTAAATGTTTAAAAATTCCGTTAAATTCTATCAATCGAAAAAAAATAAATTTTATAAATTCAATACGACATCTTGCTTATAAAAAATATGTATAATATAATAAATAAATATAACTGCATTATAGATGTAAACAATAAAAACCCTGGTCTATTCTTGTTAAATATGCTTTCATGATTTTTAATCATTATTAAATCGTAAACTTCATAGGATTATCAAAATGGAAATTCGAAAGACTTAATTGAAATGAATGACCAAAATAAGATGGGGAATTAATATTTTCGCTTTTATAAATTATATTTACTCCCATTTTTAGTAAATAAATTATATTACTACTTATTTTTTTAACTCTAATTACAATTTCAAATGTAACAAAATTAAAGTATTTTTAGAATTTATACATATTTAGAAACCAAATTTTTTTGAATATGTATTATTTCAAGTATAAAATAGGATTTCGGCAAATTAAAAAAATAAAAAAATAAATCTAAAAATAATCAAACCCACAGACAAAATAAAATCATTTTAAAGGATATAAAGTTTTCAATCAAAATTTATAAAAATCAAAATGAATATAAGTAAAAATTAAAAAATAATTAACTAATCAGAGGGGTAGAAATGAATCATCTTAAGGGATTGAAAAAGTCAATCAATAAATGGAAAAAACAATACTATAACAGTTACATATATTATTCCTATTACCATAGTAAAATAGATGAAAAAGCGATTTATGTGCAATCTAGAGGCGGAGACGATCTGACTGGAAACATGCTCCGAATGGTTGAGGAGCTTTCAAGTGGAAAATATGGGGATTACAAAATATACCTCTTTGCAAAAGAAGGGGTCGTTTCCAAAATAAAAGAACTTGAAAAAAATTATAATTTGAAGATTCATCGCATTACCACTAGCAAAATTACAGCTACTAAATATTTGGAATGCTCCAAATATATTTTAACCGATGGAGGCATATTGAACAGATATGTGAAACGAAAGGGCCAGATATTTGTCAATACCTGGCACGGAACCCCTTTAAAAGTAATGGGTGTTGACAATGTTCCTGAAGAGCATCATATTGCCAATGTGCAGCATCCATTCATGTGCTCTGATTATTTGATTTATCCTAATGACTATATGAAGGAAAAGATGCTTGAATCATATATGATAGATAAGATATACCCCGGCAGTATATTGCTTGAAGGCTATCCTAGAAACAGCGTGTTCTTTGATAAAAAAAGAAAGGAAGAATTGAAATCCAAGTTCAATGTCAGCGATAAAAAAATTTTCGTATACATGCCAACCTACAGGGGAGTTTTCTACCAGAGAAAAGACCAGGAGCAAAAGGACATGGTTGCAGAATGCCTGGCTGAAATCGATGAAAATTTAAACGACGATCAGATACTTTATGCCAAACTGCATCCAAACAACAATGAAAAAATTAATTTTAAGAAATTTAAACATGTAAGGGCATTTCCAACCGGTTACGAAACTTATGACATATTGAATATGGCTGATTGCTTGATAACAGATTATTCAAGTGTCTTTTTTGATTATGCAAACACAAGGGAAAAAATAATAATATTCAACTACGATGAAGAGGAATATTTAAAAGACCGTGAATTGTATTTCCCATTATCAGATTTACCTTTTCCAAAAGTGCAAACCGTGAAAGACCTTATCAAGGAAATGAATTCTCCTAAAGATTATGATGACAGTGAATTTTTAGAAAAATACTGCACATATGATCGAGCTGATTCTACAGAATATCTATGCAGGCATATTTTTAATGGTGAAAAAATTTGCAAGGAAGAGAAAATTAAAAACGATAAGAAAAATATTTTGATTTACGGAGGAACAATGAAAAATAACGAAATTACATCTTCGCTTTTAAACTTACTGGAAAATGCCGATACTGAAAAATATAATTTCTTCCTTTCATTGCGTCCATGGGAAAAAAATGTGAAAACAAATCATGAAGAAATCTTTAAATCCATACCCGAAGACATCCAAATATTTCCATTAAGAACTCGATTGAAACCTACATATAGAGAGGAAAAATTATTGAAAGAACTTAAAGGAAATGCAATAAAACATCCTAAAAAGCTTAAAAGAATGTTTGAAAGAGAATTGGAAAGATATTATTACAATACTCCTTTTGATGCTGTAATCAACTATGACGGATATGATATTGAGGAAACATTGCTTTTCAGTTACTACAGGAGAAACAACTCCATTTGGATTCACAAAAATATTTTTTCTGAAATAGATTTGAAAAATCTGTGTGAACCTGCACTAGAAGAAGCTTATTCTAATTATGACATCATCAATGTCTTATCAGAGGATTTGATTGAACCCGCTTCTCAAATTAGTGGAAGAGATGATATTCAAGTTGTTGATGATTTTAATAATGCTATTGAAGGACATTATGTATAACCATTTTAAGATTAATTATACTGCAATAAAAGCATGAGAAATAAAAAATGATTAAAAATTATTAAATATACTCTAATTATGAATTTTATAAATCGGTGCAGTTATGAAAATTACAGTAATAGGAACAAGCTATGTCGGTCTTGTAACCGGAACCTGTTTTGCTGATATGGGAAACAGGGTTTATTGCGTGGATATTGACCGTGAAAAGATAGAAGGTCTTAAAAAAGGGATAATGCCTATTTACGAGCCGCATCTTAGAACTCTTGTGTTGGACAATCAAGCTCGAAGAGACTTAATTTTTACAACTGACATCAAGGAGGCATTGGACAATTCAGATATAATATTTATAGCCGTTGGAACTCCAATGAGAGAGGACGGCAGCGTGAACCTTGATTATATAATGTCTGCAGCAAGAGATATTGGAAACAACATATCTAAAGACTCCCTAGTGGTTGTAAAATCAACAGTGCCTGTTGGAACAGGATTCAAAGTCAAAGAGCATATTGAAAACATAATTAAAGAGAGAAATCTTGAAATAACAATAGACATAGCCTCAAATCCTGAATTCTTAAAGGAAGGAGTGGCTGTGGAAGACTGCATGAGGCCTGACAGGGTTGTAATCGGAGCTGAAAAGGAGGAAGTGTTTACCACCCTTAAAAAGCTGTATGCTCCATTTGTATCCAATCACGACAGATTTGTTTTAATGGATGTCAAAAGCTCTGAAATGACCAAGTATGTTGCAAATGCAATGCTTGCAACCAAGATATCCTTCATCAATGAAATAGCTA
>CAMODR010000003.1 GCA_946611495.1 uncultured Methanobrevibacter sp.
GCAAATTCTGGCAATTCTAACCCGGCAAATTCTGAAGAATCATACAGTAGCAATTCCAATGAAGAAATCAAAATTCCATCATCTGGTGAAGAAACTTTTAATCCCATCAATAAATATGAAAGCATTTTTCAAGTAACAAGCATTAGTAACATTGCATTATTCAAGCAGAAAAAATTAAATTCCAGAATTTATTATAACCTTTTAGATGATCTAATGGATGGCATTTTAAGAAAAGTGGATAAAGATTCAGAAGACTCTTTATATGCTAAAATTACGCAGTTTGTTTCCTGTTTTGCTGAAATTCAATATGATTCCATAAATCATGCGGAAGGATTGTATTCATGTAATGTAATTAAAATAGATGAAAAAGGAGAAACAATTAAAAATATAGCTACATTAATCCATGAGTTGGCACATCATTTATTTTCTGAAATATTCGAACTTTCATTAATGTATTTATTCGATTCAGAAAAAACTGATGCAATAGAAGCATTAGCATGGTATTCTCTTAATTTCAAAGAGACATATCACTTATCTAATGAATATTGTGCGCATACTGTTGAAAATTATTTTATGCCTGCACAATATAATAATTTCGAATCGTTCAATAGGGTTTTGAAAAATTTCGATTTATCAAAAAATGAAGACATGGAAAATATTTATTTTGCAGCAAAACTTGGAAACACCTTTGCTCAAGATATTATCTACATGTTAAATCAATTTTTTGATGATAAATTAAAAAGGGAAATAAAAAAACAGTTTATTTCGGATGGTTATGTTTTTTGTTCTTTTGGAGGCACTGAATTCAAAACTTATGATTTTTTTGATGATGTGGATAAATTCAATCAAATCAATTTAATATTATCTGAAAGCATAATTTATATAAAAACTCATTTTGCAATTTTTGATTTAATCAATTACAAGAATGTTTTCAGTAAAGTAAATAAAAGATTTAATTATTCCATCTGACCCAATATTGCTGCTTTAAGTAAAAAACCATAAAATGGTGTTTTTCCACTTTGATCGTCCACTTGGTAAGTAAGGATAATATTATCAAGATTAGCAAAATATTCTGTCTTTTGCTTGTTATCTCTTTGAATGCCAATAGCATCTTTATAATCAGTTATGGATAATATTTTGTTTAAATTATAATTTATTAGTTTCATGGACCCGGAAAAAATCAGCCTTTTATTTGTTATTGTCAATGTTCCCCTGTCAATATCTTGGATTTCCTCATGAGACATGCTTCTGTGTGATACTCCTCCTAATCTTAATGAAAATCCTTTGGCGATTCTGATTGTCGGACCGCCATATCCTCCAACAGATGTTCGTATTGAACGGGGTTCTTTAAGAGTGACATTATGTAACACTAAAACTGGGGTTTCTGATCTTTTGAGAATTATTGGGCAGCCGTCGGTAGGTAATGGCAGATTTCCTTCATAAATCTGCTGGCCTAGCCATTCAAGATTGTTGATGGGAATATTGTTGTTTCTGTTATTTCCAGCAGTATTGTTTCTTGCATTATTATTGCCTTCGGCATTATTGTTTCTTGCATTAGAGTTGGAAGCATTATCCTGGGCATTATTGTTTGATGCATGATTATGGGTGTTGTTATTACGGCTAGAATTATCCTCTTCTAAATTATTTCCGCAATTTACACAAAAACGAGCCCCGTCTTTATTCATGAATCCACATCTTGAACATTTAATTATCATATTATTACCTATGTGTGATATTTATATATGAATTTTAATATATTATTATATATAATTTTGTCGGAGCATTTTCATGATAGAATCTAAAGAAAATCTATTAAAAACTAACGAGTTGAATGATAAACTACTTAAACTCGAAAGCTTTTTGCATTTTAAATGGGATAATTTTTCAATTCCCATAATTGATGTTGATTTTTTTGACTTGTTTTCCAGATTAGTCATTAATAAAAACACTTTCAAATTTAGTTATGAGCTTTCAAAAAATGAGTTGAAAACTCTTGTTGATACTGGTGAAGTAACTGACCGTAAGGAATTAGATAAAATAAAAATAGCTCTTTCAAGAATGGACAGATTAAGTTTTGAAGAATATCTGTCACAGAACACTCTCGCTATTTTTAAAAATCCTGAATTCTACATCAGCACATTAAATGATTCCCTATTGCACACACCATTGAATAAAAATGATTTGAACAATAATTTGAACTTGATTAATTTAAAAAATAAAAAGATGCTCAATGAAAACGGTTTGTCTAATCTGTATCTGGCTCTGGGATTCCTTGCTTCCAGTGATTTCAATGCTCCATTAATTTTTATTCCGGTAAAACTTGAAAAAGAAAATGATGATTTTGAATTATCCTATGATTCACATGATAAAATACGTTTAAACACATCTCTTGAACTTGAATTGAAAGAGAAAGGTATTGATTTGCCACAAATGGATATCAGATTGGAATCAGATATGATTTCATACCTGACAAGTGTGAATAAACTATGCAAGATTGAACCATTTGTAACACTGGGATTATTTGATTTTACAGTTCCTATTGCTTTCAATGATTTAAATGAATTCAGTGAATCCGAAGAATTGGATAATATTTTAAATGGTTGCGATAAGACATTTCATTTTGATGAAAGTAAAATAGATTTAATTGATGAGCATGATTCATATAATGTTCTCGATGCTGATTCATCACAAATTTCCGCAATAAGAGAAGCTTTGCTTGGGGGTAATTTGTTTATCGATGCTCCTTCATCTTCAAACAAAACTGACACCATAATTAATTTAATTTCAGAAATCGTTGCTAATAAAAAAACAGTTTTATATATTTCTGATAAATTGAATGAGATTCGTGAAATTGAAGATAAATTGTCCGAATTAGGTCTTAAGAATCTCTGTCTCGATTTATATGGGAACAATTATGATTATCAAAAGCTTATTGAAGAAATCATGCACGCTTCCAGGAATATTCCACAAATGGAATATGATGAAAATTACATTAATTCTAAATTAAACGAGCTGAATAAATCAAAAAGAGAATTAGCCGAGTATAGTGATTTTATCAATACTCCATATAAAAATACGGGGATAACTCCTTATGGATTAATGGGCATTATAGAAAATGGTTACCGTCAAGGATTAGATGAATTCGAAATGAAGAATCTGTCTGATCTTTCAGAAGAAGAATGCCTGAAAATGAATGATGATTTTACTGAATTATCTGAATTTTATGCAAATAAGATTTATCCCGCTTCAGAAAATAAATTTAACTATATCCTTGTTGATGACAATGCAGAAAATCAATTAGAAGATATTATTTCATCCATTCATGATATTGAAAGAGATATGAGAGAACTGATTGAAGTTAATGAGGAACTCCATGAGAAGTTCGGAATTGAAAAACTTGAAAAACTTAATGACTATGAAAACCACTTGGAAAAATTGAAATCTCTTGAAAACAGTCCTCAATTAATGGGTGATGATTTTGAGGGCCTGAAAGACTATGTGGATTCATTGAATGATTTTCAGATTAAAACAAAGGAATTCGGAACCATTGAAAATCTGGAGAAAATGCTTTTGGTAGATGTTTATAATACTCGGCTTGATTTGGAAAATCATTTGAATGAATTAATTAATCTCGATGAGTCCATATCCAAACTGTTTCTATTGCTTGAGGAATTCAAATCAAAAGTTTCAGATGCGGGTATAAACAATGTAAAGTCAATTAGGGAAGTTGAAGAGATTGAGGGTGATTTGGATGTATTGGATAAAAATCCCGCAATCCTTTCTGATGAAGAAAACATGAAATCATTTGTTGAGGATATGGAGAAATATCAAAGTGAATGTGAGGCAAATTCTCCTGAAGATTTATTGACAACCATTGATAATATTTCAAAAGCAACATTAAGCTCTACAACAGAACAGCTTAAAGGATTAACTTCATATCATAAAAATGTCCGTGAAGTCGACACTGCGATTGATGAGTTGAATGCTTTAAAAAATGTAATTGGTTTAAATTGTTTTAAATCTGTAAATGGCCTTAAAGAAGATCTTCAAAAAACAGATGTTCTGAGGTCATCCCCTGTAATCGTTGAAGATGAAAATGCTATTGATGAGTTCATTAGTTTGTTTAAAAGAGGTTCAAATGAATTTGGCGATTATGATTATTCTCATTATTATTCTCAGATTAATTCTGAAGTTGATGAAATACAAGATAATATTATTAATGAAGTCTCTCAAACAAGAATATTGGAAAATAACCTACCTGCTATTAAATCAGAAATAAAAAACATTTCGGATAATGTTAACAGGTTAAGCAATTTACTCAACATTAAACCGATTAATTCACTTAGAGAAATTGACGAATATTGTGATAATGTTGGAATTCTATTAAAAAATCCTATTGTAATTCCAAGTAGTGAAAAACCACAAATTTTTGCATATGTTACATTACTTGAGGATATTATAAATAAAGCAGCATATACAAAATTAGATTTGGATGAAGTTAATGATTTAATCAAAAAAATTATTGCATTTGATAAAAAAATTAATCAATCACATTTTGATTACAGAGTATTTAATTTGGATTTCAAAGAACTATCTTTAAATTTTTCTGAGTATAGTGCTAAATTATCTAGTTCACCAATTCAATCTCCGTTAAGTCCGGATAATTTAAATGAAATGCTTGAGGAGTTTTCTAACTTACATCAAAAAATGTTTAAGAATCCTTTAGGCCGCTATGGAAAACTTAAAAGGGAATTTAAATCTTATTATAGAATTACGCCTCCCGATGATGATGGAGTAATATGCAGCGATTATAAAAAGTATATAAAAATTGAGGAAGATATACATAGTGTTAAAAATACATTGCTTGTTTATTATAAATCAGATAAATCTATGAGCAATGCTCAATTTAAATCAGTATTGGAAAATTTGACTAGTCTTAAAGATGAATATGGGGATATCAAAAAAGAGATAGATGTAAAGCTGAAGGAGACAGATTTCAATAGTCAAAATATGGATTTTGATGAAACCTTAAATTATCTGGTTTCAATAAAATTAAAACTGACAGACATTCAGAGCTTATCTAAGGATGCTCAATCTGCTGCAACTGCTAAAGAAAAAAGAGGTTCAGCATTCGACAGCATAAAATCCGCTTTTAACTTCAACTCAAAATCAATCAATATACACTCATTGTTAAAAAAATATTTCCCAAAGACTTATTTTTATTTGGATACTGATCTGGATGATTTGTATGATGAATGTCTGATTAAGGAAGATTATGATAAACTGTTGAAAAACGGATTCTTTGAAGAAGATTCTCCAGATAAGGCTGATAAAAATAAAAATGAAGTTAAAAATATTTTAGAGTCTGTTGAACACTCTAAAACAAAATGTTATTATATTTTGAAATTAATTAAACAAAATATTGAAGTCTCTGGAACTCAATTGGACATGACATTAATAAGTAAAAGTTCATTTGCATATTTAATAGGATACTTCGATGATTTATCTGATGAAATTAAAAGTGCTAATGATTTATTTAATGGAGTTCGCGAAAATTATAAAATCGATGAAATAGACAAAATTATTGAAAATTACGAGAAATTGAATAGTCTCAAATATCTTGGAGAATTTGTAAAAACCGAGGCTTGTGGTAAATCATTATTTGAAAATGCAGATTATTTTAAATTACTCAATGAATTTAATTCAATGGAAGAGAGATATTCTCTATTAATTAATAGATATTTCCAAAATATATGGACAGGCAAATCAACATCCTTAGACGATTTACAGGATGCTTTTGAAAATAATAAGGAATTTACAAAACTCTATCATGATGGTTTTTACTCTGATGCTGTTTTTAAATTCCTTGAGAAACCACCATATACAATTCAATCAGTAATCGATAAGTTGAATTCAAAATGTGCTGAGATTTCTCAAAAAACAAAAGATTTGAATGGACAATCAGTTTTCTATAAATGTGATTTGGAAGAAATTGATTTTGAAGAGTATCAAAATAAAAACAAGGAGGTTTTAGGGACTCTTGAGTTGTTAAATCGTTATGATTTAATTTATGGCAATTATGATGAAATAATTAATTTTGATGAAAAGGCCGATTTTGAATCACTTGATTTGGTTAATCAGTTAGATAAAGATTTAAATAAACTTTATAATGATTCTGCTGTAATAAAATATGAAATATCTTTTGAAAGTCAGAATAATCTGGATAAAATAACTGAAATAAAAAATGACTTTATCAAGTTGGTTCGTTTGAGAAATTCCATTGAAGAAAGAACTGAAATAATTCAAAATCATTTTGAAAATATATGGGACGGGCCAAATACTGACATTTCACTAATTAAAAATAAAATAGGGATTGACAAATCATTTACTAAAAATTATGATGTTGTTTTCTCACAAAAAACCGTTCAATCAATTAATGATGATGAACATTCATTTGACAATTATAAAAATGAATTCATGTCCCTTTTTGAGTCAATAAAGACTCAACTAACAATGCTTGCTTCAAATCCAATTATTTCAAAAGAATTTGGAAGCGAATTGGAGAATACAAGCTTTGATACAATTTATCAAAAAGCGTCAGATATTCAAAATGACATAAATTATCTTAATTCCCTATTCAATCAGCTAAAATTAAGTAACTCTTTTAATTTGGATGAAATCACATCAGATGTTGATATTTTAGATAATATTATCCAATCAAAACTTATTATATGTTTAAATGAAAATTTAGACGATTTAAATGCATCAAATGAAAAATTAAAAACCATATTAAAAAATCATAATGAATTGCAATCAATTAAAAAGGCTCTTGATGAAAAATCAATTGATTCAAAGTATTTCGAAGATATCGATAATGGTTATGAAACATCTGTCAGCCTTTTAAATCAACGGCTGAATAATAATAAAACTTATGAAGAGTTATTCAATGAAGGGTTCTTTTCCAATAAAACCGATGAAGCTCTAAGTGTTAAATCAAAATTCTTTGAATTGGAGGATTTAATTTCAAAACTAGAAGATTATTCCAAGCATTCAGTTGATTCATTAGAGACTGTTGATTTGATGCACACGGAAAAAAGAATTTATCTTAACAAGTCACTTGATGATGTATTGAGTTATGCGGCATTCCTAGAAGATAATATTAATCCTTTAAAAGATTGGATTAAATTTAGAATATTGTCTAAAAATCTTGACAATGAAATATGTTCTGAATTAATAAAAGCTTTATATGATGATGACATCGAACTTGAATCAATTAACCAGATATTCACATACAACTTTGCAAGAAACTTATTCAATGAAATTAAGCATGAACATGCATTTATTCATGATGAAAACATCGAGAAATATATTGATCTGGATAGAAAAGTCATGGGACTTAACAGATTTAGAGTTCTAAAAGAATATGTGGATGCAAGACCAAATATTGAAAACATGGAATTTGATGATTCCAAATCAATGAAACAATACAGAGCATATGATAAATTTAATGATTTGCGATTAAATGATAATAGAAGCATAACTGAAGTTTTTGATAAGTCTATTGATTATATTAAGGTTATAAAACCAGTTTTCATTACAACTCCATCTTCAGTTTTCAAATATTTATCCTCCTGTGACTTTGATTATGTAATTTTTAGTGATGTAGGTCAAATCCAGACAGAATATGCGGTTACAACTCTTTTAAGAGGAGCGAATAAAATTGTTGTTGGCGATTCCAGACAATCAGATATCGGCTTCACAAACTTTATAAAAGATAGATTCAAAACAAAATCCCTTGAATTGTGTCATGCCAATTCATCATTTTCCAAGAATAGAATGTGGGCATGTCCTAATCAAAAACCAAGTCTGGAAATAATTGATGTTGATGAGTCCATTTATGATGTATCCTCCAAAGTCAATGAGCAAGAAGCGATTAAGATTGTTGATCTGGCTATTAATCATGTTAATGAATATGGGTTTGATAAGACACTTGGAATAATTGCATTTACAGAATCACAAAGGGATCGCATAATTGAATTGCTTCTTGAAAAATTAGAAAATTGGCCTGAACTGGTTGAATATTTCAATCCTTTAGATTCTTTCTATGTAAAATATATTGATGATGTTTATGAAAGCCGTGATGTCATATTGGCAAGTTTAACTTATGGTTTTGACAGTGATGATGTTTTGAATATCGATTTTGAAAGTGAAAATAATCATGTCATTAACAATCTTTTGACAAAATCATTGGAAAAAACCATTGTTTTAGCTAATTTCAAGCAAAAAGACATTGCTGAAGGTAATAGTCTCAGATTATTGTTTGAAAATCCGACAACTGACAGTCAGACAGACTCTGAATTATCTTTATTTGAACAATGCATTTATGATTATTTAAGGGATAATGGATTTGCAGTTGAAAGGGAGTTAGTTGATTTCACGGTTAATGATACATCAATCGAATGTGAAGGAGAAAACTTCAATAAATTCAAAACTGTGAGGGATAAATTTAGAATTCACAAAGAATTATTGGAAAGCATTGGATGGAAGTCATTCCATATATGTTCTGCGGATTGGATTGATAACAGGGATAGCTATCAAAACAAACTATTGGATGCAGTCAATTCCACAATCAAATTAGAAACTGAAGAAAATTTCTCACTTGATGAAGATTTCGAATTTGATTTTGAAAATGAAGATGAGATAACAATAAATGAATTGAAAGAACTTTTATGAGGGGTGTGATTTTATTAGCAAAATTTGTGAATCCTGTGGTAATTCCTATTTGGATGATAAAAAATATTGTCCCATATGTGGAATAAAAAATAATGAATTTGATTATCTCAATCAAAAATCTATTTTAATAAATGATCTTCATGAAACTGATTATTATGAAATAGAAACAAAAAAAGAGATATCCTTTTTAAAATATAAAATCCCAAAAAACAAAGTTGATGTTAAAGTAAAAAAATGTCTGCAATGTGGAAGTAAAAATGCATTGGACTCTAGATTCTGCGTAGAATGCGGTTATCATTTTACAGATTTTGAAGATAAATCTAAAGATGATGGTGAGCATATTTGTCCAAAATGCGGCACAGTTGCATTAGAAGGAGATTTGTTCTGTTCTGAATGCGGAACAAAATTAGAATGATTGATTTTTTTAAAAATTTTTCCATTTTTAACTGGAATGCATTCATTTTTTCATTTTAGGCATTCGTTGAAATCTTAATGATTTCATACTTTTAGAAGCTCTGTTATTTGTTTAATTTAATTTTTTTGAATAATCACATCCTCAGGTATTTTTCTAACAAGAATACCTTCTATTTCTTTCTTTTTATTAATTAATTTTTTAAAGTAGTCCATATTTTTTTCTAATTTTTTAATGTTATTATTTGTCTTTTTATACTCATTAAACAATTTTTCATCATCAAATAATAAAAGGAACCTGGAATTCTCGTATTTTTCTGTTATGATTGTTTGTTTGCCCTTACGGATTTTTACGGGACAAATCAATATGGAATTTTCAATTTTCTCAATTAATTCTGCATTGCCTGAGGCTAGTAAATCTGAATTGAGTTGTTCAACTGATATGTTTTCAACGATTGTTTTTATGTTTTCCTCCTTATTAATTGATTTTCTAAGTTTGTTATTCACAAGGAGTCTGTCAATTTCATCTTCTCTAAGAGAATTGATTTTATTTGTTAATTCCTTAATGGATATGACATCACTTTTAATAAGAGGTACGGATATATTTTCCAAGATAGTGTTTATTTGTAAAGATTTATCATCATATATGTTTAAATCATGTTTGCTTAAAATATGATTAAGTTGAAGAACATTAAGATTATTTAATTCCTCTTTTAATTTATTCAGTTCATTTTTAAAATCATTTATTTCAAAATAGTCCACCTTTTCTAAGATTTCATTGATTTGTGTCTGTCTGTCTTCCATGCCATTTAGAATATGGGTTCTTAAAAGATGCTGCCTTTGAAGATCATTTAATAAATTTACAAAGTTTTCAATGCTGGATATCTCGGCAATATTCTTTGAAAATATTTCAAGAGGTATTTGTGTTACAATTTCAGTAACTAATTGGTTTTTATCATCTTTTAGTGTTAAATTATTGGATTTTGCAATGAATTGTAATTCGTTATTATTTAAGTTTTGAAGTTTGGATTTGAGGGAATCTAATTTTTTCAGATTGCTTTCAATTATATTGACAGGTACTTTTTTATTAATTTCGTTGATAATCTGATTTTTTGTACCTGTAACATCAATATTATTTTCATTTACAATAAAGTTTAAATCACTAAGTGGTATTTGATTTAATTTTTGATTGATATCTTCAAATCTGGAAAGGACTGAGCGAATATTTTCAATGTGAATGTTGGAAATGATTTCTCTTATTAATTTGCTTTTAGTACCTTCACTAGAACAGTTATTTGAAATCAAAATAAATTCAAGTTGAAATTTATATAACTTGACAAGTTCTGCTTTTACGTTATTGATGTTATTTATATCTGATTTTAATTTCATATCATTAAATGAAGGTGAAATATTCTCTAAAAAATATTCAATGAACTTCTCTTTGGAATTGCATTTAGAAAAACCATTTATGATGGCTATTTGGTTTAAATAGACAATATTGCAACTGTTGATTAATTTTTTAAAAGCAGTGTAAGTGATTAATTCGGAAAGTTTTGTTTCAATTTCATTTTTTTCAATGTTGGTTTCTTTAATAATATTAATTAGCTCTTCCTTAATCTGCATACCTTCCTGATTATTTAAATCATGTTCTCTCAGCAAGTTATTATATGATCTTTTAATATTTGTCTTTCCGGTTAAGTTATAAAGGATTTCTAATTTTTCGTTTTGTCTTTTCAATTGTAATTGTCTGATTTTTAAATTTATATAATGGGATAAATTTTCTTTTCCAACTTTATGAGATTTAATGTCGTTTATTACTTCATTTCTAATTTGTTTTCCATCATTTTCATCCAGGGAAGCTTTTTTTAATTTTTTCAAAAACTTGGAATTGATGGAGTTTTTACCTGTGATGTTATATAATTTCTTTATAGTTTCATCAATGACTTCCTGAGATTTCTTGTCAATAAGTGCATT
Source organism: uncultured Methanobrevibacter sp. (assembly GCA_946611495.1). Taxonomy (GTDB): domain Archaea; phylum Methanobacteriota; class Methanobacteria; order Methanobacteriales; family Methanobacteriaceae; genus Methanobrevibacter. The sequence continues at coordinate 11,119 of CAMODR010000003.1, forward strand.
GATTTTTGATTCAAGGTTCTGCTCATCAATCTGATAGCTGTTGATTAATGAGACTAATTTATTTCTAATTTGTATCCCATCTTTGATTTCAAGATGATTATCAGCTAATTTCTGTTTAAAACCATCTGAAAGTTCATCTTTTCCTGTAATTAAATATAATTTTCTTAGCAGCTTCTGTTTATTTATTATAACACGATTGATGTTATCTTCAATTTCAGATATGGGAAGTTGTTCAATAATTTTATTAATTAATATGTTTTTTTCACCGCGAGAATTAATATCATTGTTTTTAAGAATTAATCTTAACTTGTCATCACTTAACCTATTTAATTTATTTTTTAATTCATTGATTTCACTTTCAACCTGGTTGATAAGATTGTTTATTTCCTCTTCACTGTTATTTGAAATAATTTGATTGATAAGGGATGATTTGTTTCCATTTGGCCTTATGTTTTTTAATTCAAGAATCCTGACAAGTTTATTATCTTTAAGTTCATTTAAAACATCTTTTATGTCTAATACGTATTGCTCGCGTAATTGATGCTCTTCCAAGTTTAATCTTGCAACATATAATGGAACATTTTCTATAATTCTAGCTTCCAACTCGTTTTTGCGCCCATTTGTTGGTAAATCATTAGCTTTTAAAATAATTATAAAGTCATTTTTATTTAATGGCCTCAAATTTTCTTTAATATAATTTCTATATACATTATAATTATTTGTTGAATAAGACAATTCTCCTTTTTTAATTTTTTTAGCTGTGGAATTTGCCAGTTTGAAAATTTCCCTATATCTGTAAAGAAGTTCTTTTTTTAGTTTGTCCGGTTTTTCGTTGCGAACTACATCCGGCCGATATCTGAATAATATCTTTTTTTTAGCTTTTTCCACTTCTTGCTGATTGTAAGTAGGTTTTATTGGAAGTATTTCAAAAGGAGTATTTATTTCTAGCATTATAATCATCTGTTTTTTATGATTTAGTTCAGTTTTTTAAATTTTATTTTATTAAGGCAATACATAAAACTATATATTTGTTTATGTTTATATATATTTATAAAGTCTTTTATAGATACGGGTATTGTCATGTCAAAAATAATAGCGAAAGCAAAAGAAGAAGAGAGCAAGGATAATTTTGAAGTTGCATTAACCTATTATGAAATGGGTTTAAGTGATCCATCATGCCCATTTGACATTAGATGCGATATGGGGGTGGTGTATAATAAGTTACGAAATTTTAAGGAAGGTTTAAGCTGTTTTGACACAGTTTTAAACATGGATGAAAAACATGTTGATAGCTTATTCGGCAAAGGAATTTCATATCTGGGATTGAATCGTTGGGACGAAGCTTTAGATCTATTTTTAAAAACTAAAGAACTCGACAGTGATAATGCAAACATATATTATTACATTTCTATAATAATGCAATGCAGAAATGAGGATAGTGCGCATAATTATTATTCTAAATTTATTGAACTTGACAATGATGAATTTAGAAAAATCCGGTCTTATTATAAATTCGGATTGAAATTTTTAATTGCTGAAAATGAACTATCTGGTGATGATAAAAAAATTAATTTTAAAGAGTTTGAAGATATTCTCAAATCATTTAATTTAGATGATGATGAAATTGATACTTATTTGAAAACATTGCCTTATGAAGAGTTAATTTCAAAAATTAATGAGTTAAATGATATATTCTATGTTGAGAATGAAAAAAGAATTATGCGAAGCGAATTTAAGGAAATGGGACTTGATGATGAGGATATTGATGATTACTTTGAAATCTACACAATAGATGAGTTAAAAAAGGATATTATATCAAGAACTAATGAAAATCCATTTCCAGTTAAAACTGAAATCGATATTCCGTTATATGGAGGATATACTTTTAAAGAGCTTTTCATTGAAGATGAATTATTTAACACCACTGAAACTAAGGGCTTGGAAAAGTTATTCCAGAAACATTATTCACTAATAAGAGAAGAAATTACTCATATGAATCTTAATGAAGCAAAATGGTTCTGTGATTTCATTGATGAATCAAAGATTTCAGATAGATTATTTAGAGCAAATTTTGTATATCTGAATGGATTAATTTCATCTTCTTTGAATCTGGATTTGAACAAAGTTTCAGAAGATTTTGAAAAACTGGAAAATGATTTTCCAGAAATAAAGGAAAATAAGAATTATATTCATAATAAGAATTATTTAAATTATAATATAGAAAAACATAATCAAGAGTTGATTTAATGAGTGAAAAAATATTAGGCATTGATTTAGGAACTAGTAATTCTGCCGCTTGTGTATTTATTGATGATAATGCTACAATGATTCCAAGTGCAGAAGGACACAGTATGTATGGTAAGGCATTTCCAAGTTATGTTGCTTTTACTGAAGATGGAACCCAGCTGGTAGGACAGCCTGCAAAAGATCAGGCAGTTGAAAATCCAGAAAACACTATTAGTGAAATAAAAAGACATATGGGTACTAATTATAAAGTAAACATTCAGGGAAAAGAGTATTCTCCACAGGAAATATCTGCGATGATACTGCAAAAGATAAAAAGGGATGCTGAAACATTTTTAGGCGAGCCAATTTCAAAAGCAGTTATTACCGTTCCTGCAAATTTCGATGATAACCAAAGAACAGCAACTAAAGATGCTGGAACGATTGCAGGCCTTGAAGTATTGCGCTTAATCAATGAGCCTACAGCTGCAAGTCTTGCTTATGGAATAGATAAACAGGGTGAGGATGATATTAATATTCTGATTTTTGATTTAGGTGGAGGTACCTTGGACATAACCATCATGGAGTTTGGAAGTGGAATATTCAATGTTCAATCAACAAGTGGAAATACTTCCCTAGGCGGAACTGATATGGACAATGTTTTAATCAAATATCTTGCAGATGAATTTGAAAGCAAACATGGAATAGACTTGACTCAGGATGAGGAATCCAGAAGAAGACTGAGAGAAGGGGCCGAAAAGGCAAAAATAGAATTGTCAAATTTACCTGAAACCACTGTTAAACTTCCATTCATTGCAATGAGCAATGAGGGCACTCCATTAAATCTGGACGAAAAAATAACCAGGGCAAAATTAGAATCCTTAGTTCGCCCTATAGTTGAAAAATGTGGAGAAAGCATTGATCAAGCGGTAAATGATGCCGATTTGACTATAGATGATATCGACAAAGTTATTTTAGTCGGCGGGCCAACAAGAATGCCAATTGTTCAGGACTATGTTGAAAATTTCACTGGAAAAATGGTTGAAAGAGGTGTCGACCCTATGGAATGTGTATCCCAAGGTGCATGTATCCAGGCTGCAATGTTAAGCGGTGAAATCACAACAACAGGAATTATAGATAAAACTCCATTATCTCTTGGAATTGTTGTTGTCGGAGGTGTAACTTCTGTTATGATTGAAAGATTAACTGAAATGCCTGCTGAACATACAGAAATGTTTTCAACGGTTATGGACAATCAGACTGAAGTATTGGTTGAAGTTGTGCAAGGTGAAAACAGAATGGCTGATTTGAATACCAAATTAGGCAATTTCCTTTTAGATGGAATTCAACCTGCACCAAGAGGTGTTCCTCAAATCGAAGTAACTTTTGAAATTGATGAAAATGGTATTCTGAATGTAACTGCTGTTGATAAGAATACCGGAAATGAAGAATCAATTACAATATCTTCCGCTAATAAAATGACTGAATCACAAATCAATGAAGCAAGACAACGAGCAGAAGAAAATGAAGTTGAAAACAGAAGAAGAGAAAAATTAGCAGAAGCTCGAAATGCTGCGGATACTGAATTATATTCAGCTCAAAATTTCATTGATGATGCAGATGTTAAAAATCAATTAGAGTCTGATGTATTAGAAAAAATTGAATCATTAATTTCAGATCTTATGGATTTAAAAGCTAGTGAAGATATGATTTCAATTAAATTAAAAACAGATGAACTGCATAATGCAGTTGAAGAAGCTAATTCATTAATCTAAAAATTTATTAGATTGCTAAAGCCCATCATAAGGTTTTGCAATCTTTTTTTTTTAAATGATGATTGTCGAGAAATCATCATTTTTTATCTTTTTTTTTAAATATTGCTCAATAATATCATTTTTTAAATAGGATCAGCCCTCTTTCTTTATATGCCTGAGCAATTTTATTAGCTTCATTTTTTGCATACTCCTCTGAATTTTCCAACAGCCTTATTAGTTCAAAATGACCGTCATTGTGGAGTATTACTTTTGCTACATCAACATATTCATCATTTTTAATTTTATATGGATATTTGAATGTGTGTATTATATTATCAAATTCTATTTCCGCTTCAAAACCCTTATCTCCTCCTCTATAAGTATATTGATGCACTCTGAAAAGATATTCTCCTTTTATCATTTTTTCACGGTTTTTGAATTGAATGTTCTCTACAGAGGGTTTTCCTTTTTCAGGATCAATTATATCTACATCAAGCCATCCTCCAGTTCTTTGGCTAATTTTATTATTGAAATATATTTCATTTTTATCTGGTTCTGTACAATGGGCATCCAGATCATTTTTGTCCCATTCGCCTTCATTCCATCTAATGCTAAATCTCAAGTCAACATCAACGTCTCCACCCATTTCCATAACTTGTATTTTCATTAAACTATTTGCAGTAGATCCTCTACTTGGATTGTCCATATTATTCCTCCATAAAATAATTATATGATTATTTATTTAATATTTGTTTGTATTTATTTTAAATTTTTGTCTTTTTGTAAATAAATTAATATACAATCAAGCATTGTTAAATGAAAACAACTATTGAATTTTCAAATTTATTTAAATTGAATAGTATTTAAGACTTTTAAACTCTCCTCATCTGTATATGATGACATGTATATCTTGTTTTTATAATTAGTCACAATTACATATTTTTCAGTGTTTTCTGAATAAAAGCTATATCCTTTGGTATCTCCAATGTTATATCTGTGCTTATCCGTTGAATTCACTGAATCCATTAAATCATTTATGGCTCCTTTTATTTCGTTTTTCTGCGGATTATAACTACTTAAATCTGTGACTACAATTTTTATACGTGTGGAATTTTTATCTGACTTAATTGCATATGAAGTTCCGTCCTCAATTGATTTTTTATTGATAAACCATCCACTTGGTGTTTTAAGAGTGAAATCTTTAGTCTTTACATCTGTACCCTCGGATAATGAAATGTCGGAATCAGGTTTTGTAACCGTTACAGGAATCTTATCTTTTGTAAAGTTGATGTTATCATTCAAAAGTGACAGGTTTCCTTCATTATTATAATCAATAACATAACAATAGTCACTGTTTTCTAAACTTAGAAATGCGGTTTTTTTGCCTTCGGAATCATAATTTTCAGAAACTCCCTTATATCCTGAAACGCCTGATATCTCGCATGATTCTATATTTGTATAACCCTCTTCATTCAAATAGGATTCAAGATTTTTGACAGCTGTATCCCCTCCCATTTTTGATGGCAAATAACTTATATTAAGCACATTTTCGCCATTTTCATTAGAAATAATGTACATCGGGACAACTTTGCCTCCAAAACCTGCAGTATAATTTTCTACGGAACATCCGGGAAGATCTACAGTAAATCCATTTGCAGTTAACTGGGATGATTGATTAGCACCAAACAGTAAAAAAAGAGCAATAAGCACAATTCCAATAATGCCTGCAATGATTAAAATAGGTGGTTTTGATTCTTTTTCATTTGATTCTGAATATGTTTCTTTATCAATAAGGTCTAAAAAGGTTTCTTCGTCACTAACTAGGTTTGCTCCGCACTTTGAACAGAATTTAGAATCTTTTACTTCAGCTCCACATTCAGGACATATGACTCTGGATGTGAATTCAGCACCACATTCCTTGCAGAATTTTGATTTCTTTGGATTTTCAGCTCCACAATTTGGACAGGAAACTGTGGATTTAGTACTGTTTAGGAATTCCATGCCTAATTTTGTTTGTGGGAGAGTGCTAAATACTTGTTTAACTCCTGTAGCTTTATTGCTTGAAGTTTCAGAAGTTTTGATTGCAGAATCATCTTCTCTCTTAGATGAATTGTCCTTCAATTAATTATTCCTCCTCTTGGGAATTTTTAAAATTTTTAAAATTAAAAAAGATTTTAAATTCTCCTTTTAGATATTGAAATTTTAAAAACAATGACTTAATAATTCACTGATTTGAGTGGATTATTAAATGTGTGAATGGAATCAAAAATATGTTTTTAGAATCTATACCAATCAGTAATGTTTAAGCATCCAAAATCACAAAAAAGTGATTCTTATTTAATTATGATGTATTAATATTTATTTTTAAGTTCAAGATATATAAATCTTTAAATTAAACTCTTTGTGGCTTAAATTTTCAAAAATATTAGATTTATAAGTTTCAAAAAGTTTTTTGAACTGTCCTAATTCAATAATATTTATATATTTTCTATGGTAATATATATTTAATAGTTTATTGTTCATAATCAAATTATTTTTTTAAAATTAAAATAATTTTTAAAATAGAGCGTCCGGAGTACAATAAATTTAAGGTATGAATTAAAAAGTGAATAAGATGAATAAAAAGAAAATAATTTTAATATTAACAATATTTTTAGCTATTTTTGTTTTCACACATTCAAATATTTATTCTGGTGGTGAAATTAAAGGAATATCTGA
>CAMODR010000004.1 GCA_946611495.1 uncultured Methanobrevibacter sp.
AGTTGGTTGGCTAGGTTGGTTGCGTTTGCTTGTGCTTCTTCTAGTTGGCCAGTTAAGTTGTTGATTGTTTGGTTGGCATCAGCGAGTTGGTTGGCTAGGTTGGTTGCGTTTGCTTGTGCTTCTTCTAGTTGGCCAGTTAGATTGTTGATTGTTTGGTTGGCATCAGCGAGTTGGTTGGCTAGGTTAGTAGCATTGGCCTGTGCTTCCTCCAATTGACCAGTTAAATCAGTAATATTCTGTTTAAGCTTTTCAAGCTCCTCGGGCATATTGGTTGTAATGGTAGTACCATTTACAGCAGGAATGGAATATTCAACTCCATCAACAACAACAGTAATATTGCCGATCCTGCAATCAACAATATTAACGGTTTTGCTTGCTTCATTATGGTTTTCATCAGGAACTGTTGTTATGGTTAATGTGTGATTTCCAGAATCCAAATCTTCAGGGATTGCAATGACGTTTTCATTAACCTCAACGTTCTCGTCATCGATTTCAGCAGATATTTCAATAGCGCCATCTGTTGTTACATCAACGTTGACGGATTCACCATAATAAATGACAATATCATTTACATTAATGGTGGAATTGACTTTTCTAACTGTTATTGTTGCATTCTTGCTTACTGCGCTGTGATTTTCATCAGTAATTGTTGTTACTTCTAATTTATAGCTGCCTGCACTTAAATTCAATACAGTTATAGTATTTCCTCTAACGAAAACAAGGGCTTCATCATGGTCTATTACTTCGGCATCAACGCCAGTAGCATTAGTGAATGAAATTTCACCAGATCCCATATCCTTGTAATCAAATTCAATATCGCTGAGAGTCAATGTTGAATTGGCTTTATTGATATTTAAAGTTCCCCTTGCGCTTGCATTGGAAAAAGTGTCATCTCCAGAATAGTCAACAATGAGTTCATATTCATCAGCAGCAACAATTCCAAGTGAAATTGTAGCATTTAAATCTAAATCTTCAAATGTATAATCTGATTTTTTGCCTATTAATGTTATATTGACTTTACCAGTGGCAGCAGACTCATAATTAAGAGCAATTGCTATGCTGTTGCCATAGGTAAGTTCATCGGATTCAACTGATAGGTTTGGATTTGATTTAATATTGTTTATTTCAATGGAATATGCGACGTTTTCAATATTTGCAGTTACAATTCCAGTTCCTAAACTAGTTGGATTGTATTTGACAGTTTCCCCTAATTTGGCAATGCTATCAACATCACCATTGGTTGCAGTCAATGTTAAATTAACCGGCTGTAATTGGCTATCGTCATATTCGGATATTCCTGTAGCGTTATATGAATATAGCTTAAATGTGATATCTGATGAATTTAAAATTTCAAGTGGATTTGGATCTGCTGTAGCATTCAAGAAGAGCCAAGTAATAATTTCCGCATTAGTAGTTAATGGTTCAATATCAAAATTGCTTGCATTATTTCCAAACCAATTGTAATTTGCATTGGAAGCGGAATCATTTTTCATAAAATAGATTGCAACGGCATCATTATTCAGGAAAATATTGTCATTGATTGATAAATTTTGCTTATTTGTATTATTGAAGTATACAACACCATTGCTGCCACTGTTATTTACAAAAATACAAGCGGAAACAAGACCATCATTAGCAAACCAGTATAGAGCACCGCTCTTATTAGCTGAATTATTCACAAAACTGCAATCAGAAACAACACCTCTAGCACCGGAATCCCAGTAGATAGCAGCACCACTTCCATTAGCTGAATTATTCACAAAACTACAATTAGAAAGAACGCCACCAGCAGCTTCATTCCATAAGATAGCACCGCCATCATAGGCGGAATTATTCACAAAAATACAATTAGAAAGAGCACCGTTTGCACCTCCATCCCATACTATGGCACCACCATCATTCATCTTAGCGGAATTGTTTACAAAACTGCAATCAGAAACAACGCCATTTGCAGCCTTCCAAAAGATAGCACCACCATATTTCTTAGCAGAATTATTCACAAAACTGCAATCAGAAACAACGCCATTGGCACCGCGCCAATAGATAGCACCACCATGATCATCAGTAACAGTACTATTCACAAAACTGCAATCAGAAACATTACCATTGGCACCATCCCAATAGATAGCAGCTCCATACATCTTAGCGGAATTGTTTACAAAACTGCAATCAGAAACAATACCTCTAGCGCCGGAATACCAATAGATAGCACCACCATTGCCGTCTATTTTAGCATTAGCGAATGTAATGTTATTGATTTCCACATCATCTGCTTGAATACGGAATATTCTTGCCATTCCGGTAGCATCTATGGTATAATTATTTCCAACAATTGTCAAAGGTCGATTAATATTTATTCCATTTTTAAATTTACTGTCAAAAATTGGGTTATAGATGAAATCATTATCCAAAATAATAGTGTCATTATCGTTGCGGTTTATGAGATTGTTCAAGTCACGGAATGTTGTTCCATCTGAGATTTTTAATCTTGTAGTGTAGAAGGCATTTTCTATTGATGCTGTTAGCATACATTCGGCACTCTCTGGAGTGTAGTGAACCTTTTCTCCCAGTTTGGCTTGGGTAGTATTGATCCTTCCGTTAGTTGGAGTCACTGTTAAGTTAATCTCTTTCAAACGGTTGCTGTCATATTCTGATACTCCAGAAGGAGCATAAGTATATAATTTAAATATAATGTCGCATGAATCAAGAATAGAAATTCCTTCAGGTTCTGATGTAGCATTCAAGAACAACCAATTATTCATTTCCATATTATTGGTTGCAGGTGTTATATCACAATTAGTTGCATTATTTCCAAACCAGTTGTAATCCGCATTGGAAGCGGAATCATTTCTCACAAAATAGATTGCAACGGCATCATTATTCAGGAAAATATTATGATTGATTGTTAAATTTTGACCAGAAATTTGATTATTGAAATATACGACACCATTTTCAGCACTGTTATTCACAAAAATACTGCCAGAAACATTACCATTATTTTTTTCCCAATATATGGCGCCACCATTACGCACAGCGGAATTATTCACAAAACTGCAATCAGAAACAACACCATCATTACTGCTCCAATAGATGGCGCCGCCCAGTATGGCAGAATTATTCATGAAACTGCAATCAGAAACAACACTGTTATCACTGGCTTGCCACATGATTGCACCTCCATTATTGGCGGAATTATTCATGAAACTGCAATCAGAAACAATACTGCCGGCGCTTCCATAGAACGCTACAGCACCAGCCATTAGAGCACTATTATTTTCAAAAAGACAACTGGAAAGATTAGCATTGGCTCCTTGCCAGTAGATAGCGCCACCGTATCCGTTTGAGATGGCATTTGTGAATGTAATGTTTTTGATTTTTACATTGTCTGCTTGAATATGGAATATTCTGGCCATTTCAGCAGCATTTATTGTATGTCCATTTCCGATAATTGTCACAGGACGATCAATGACTATTCCATCTGTAAAATTATAGTCGAATGTTGAGTTATAAGTGTAATCTCTATCCAAAACAATAGTGTTATTATTATTGGCGTTTATGATATAATCTAAGTCAAAGAATGTTGTTCCATCTGTGATTTTTAATGTTGTAGTGTAGGAGGCATTTTCTATTGATGCTGTTAGTGTTCCGATTCCATCACTCTCTGGAATGTACTGAACAGTTTTTCCAAGCTCCGTCTTGGTAGTATTGAATATTCCATTTGTTGGAGTTAATGTCAAGTCGACAGCTTTCAAACGGATGTTGTCATATTCTGATACTTCAGAAGGAGTATAAGCGTATAATTTAAACAAGATATCTGATGAATCAAAAATAGATATCATGTCTGGATTTACAGTTGCATTCAGGAACAGCCAAGTATTTATTTCCGCGTTATTAGTTACTGGTGCGGTATCATAATTTGTTGCATTGTTTCCAAACCAGTTGTAATCTGTATTGGAATCAGAATCATTTTTATCAAAATAGATTGCAACACCATTATTATTCAGGAAAATATTATCATTGATTGTCAAATGGGAAGTGGAATTATCATTTCTGAAAAATATGGTACCGGTATTAGCGCGGTTATTCACAAAAACACTGCTGGAAACAACGCCTCCCGCACGATTCATCCAGAGGGCACTGCCGTTAGAGGATGCAGTGTTACAGTTAAAGATAGAATTTTCTACAGTGGCACGGCTCTCAAAGTCAATTGCGCCACCAAATTTAGCAGAGTTATTGGTAAAATTACAATTTGTTGCTTTACCATTGCCCTTAAATAAAATTGCACCACCTTCAGTAGCATTGTTTTCAGTAAAACTGGAATTTGTTACTTCACCATTCTTATAAAATACAATTGCACCACCAAAATACCTATCAGAACGTATATCAGTAGCGCAATTCTTAACAAAATTAGAATTTTCTACAGTACTGTCCTCTGAAAAGAAGATTGCACCGCCATCCTGTGCTTTATTATTGGTGAAATTAGAATTTTCTACAGTACCTGCTCCATTAAAGTAAACTGCACCACCTTGCTTATCAGCCTCATTATCAGTGAAATTACAATTTATTAGTTCACCTGTGGTATAAAAGACAATTCCGCCGCCATACTCATCCCAGGCTTCATTCTTGATAAAGATGGAATTTTCTACAGTACCGTCCCCTGTAAACCATATTGCACCGCCATCTCCAGCTAGGTTTTCAGTAAAATTACAATCTGTTACTTTGCCATCTTCCTCAAAGGAAACTGCACCTCCGTGAAAAGCTGAGTTTTTAGTAAAACTGCAATTTTCTAATTTGCCCGCGCTGGCATTCCAAAAGATAGCGCCCCCATCACCTGTAAGTTCTTCTGCTTTGTTTTCAGTAAAATTACAATTTGATATGATAGTTGATCCATAAATTTCAATTGCACCACCGTCTTTTGCAGAATTCTTGTCAAAACTGCAATTTTCTAGTTTACCATTGCCATAAATCTCAATTGCACCTCCAGAATTATAAGCCTTATTATTAGTGAAAGTACAATTTATCGCATTACCCTCTGCATTAAAGCAAATTGCACCAGCCCATGAAAAATACCCTTGAGCAGAGTTATTGGTAAAATTACAATTTATCGCATTACCTGTACCATTAAAGCAAACAGCACCGCCTCCTCCTAAAATATCATAAACAGCAGTGTTATTGACAAAAGTACAATTTTCTATAGTACCACTTTCCTCGAAGCAAATTGCACCGCCAGAATATACCGCTTGGTTATAGCTGAAATTACAATTTATTGCTTTGCTGTTAGATTTATTGAAGCAAACTGCACCGGCAGCGTTTGCAGAGTTATTAATAAAATTACAATCTTCAACGGTACCGGACTTTTCAAAGTAAATTGCAGCACCCTCATCATCAGTAGCTGTCTCATTATCTGTAGTTACATTGGCGTTTATAATGGTTAGGTTTTTAATTGTTACGCCGGAAGCAGTTACTTTAAATGCTCGAATAGCTGATCCGGCCATATCAATAATCGCACCATTACCGTTAATAACACTATTACTCTCGGATATTTGGATTGTATTGCCGCTATCGTAAGTATAGTAGTCGTGTGTCAATACAATGTCTCCTCCAGTGCCAATCTCGCTAGAGAGCCCTGAATATGTGCCGGGATTATTGCCTGATTCCTTCAAATCATTTCCAGCATATACAATTTTATTATCATCAATTGCCTTTATAGGTTCTTCATCATAGTTATCATTAGCATTTGAAACATCATCATGGATTGTTTCATCTAAAATAAGTTCTTCATTATTATCAGTACTAATAATATCCTCTGCAATATCTTCTGCTGCGCTTGCAGCTGAGATGCTAAAGAGAACAAGTAAAATTAGCACTATATATATACCTCTTTGGATTTTCATTCTCCTTTCACCTTAAAAATAATTTTTCATTATTTAAAAATTTATATTATATATTATATATCAATTATGATTTTTTAACTCCATTTAGTATTTATTCATTAAATATTTTATTCATTAAGTATTTTTTATGATTTTTTTAAATTTTTCAAATATTTTTTTCAAGATTATCTATATAATTTTATAATAATTTTTTTAATATTTTTTAATATTTTTCAGATTTTTTCAAGATTCTCATTGTAATTTTATAATAATTTTTTTAATTTTTTTTTAATCTTGTAGAAACCATTATCAAAAAAAGTTAACTGACGATTTTAATCAATTATTTTGATTAAATAATTGTTAATATGTCTTTATTTTATAAATAAATGACTTTGAATCGTTATTTTTTTACACTTGAAATATTACTATCGTGAAAAAAAATTTTAACATTCCTTTATTTCCAATATAAAGACCTAAAAATGCTTTAAATTTTTTACACTTGAAATATAACTTGTTGATTAGTAAAATAACAAATATAAAGTTATTTATAGTAAAAAGGGGAATAAATATAAGTATGACAAGAAAAACAATTCATTCCCCATATTATTATATAGTTTCAAGACATTTAACTCTTTCTGATTTTGGTTTGAAAATCAATGGAAAAATTCCAAACGAAAAACAATTCAGCAGTGGTAAAAATTCAAATATGTTCTTAAATTTTATTGAAAAGACATATAACTCTGCTTTAATTGTTTTTAGCAAATATTCCAATGATTACAGCAACCATTTGTACACACAACCCCAATTATTCACTATTTTGGCTGCAAAAATTTATCTGAAGTCCACATATCGTGGAATAATTGATATTTTGGAGCCATGCACTGAAATACTTAAGTTTCTGGGGCTTTCCAAGTTGCCGCACTACACAACAATCCAGAAATTCTTTGAAAGACTTTCTAACACTCAAATAAAGTATCTGAATGATTATTTATTATTGGATCATCCGGAAAAGAGTGAATTGATTGCTTTAGATGGAACTGGACATACAAGTGACTATGCTGATAAATATTACGCTCAAATTAGGACTAAAAAGCGAAAAGGATACACTAAAAATCATATTACTATCGATGTTGACACCCGAATGATCCTCCATTATGGAGTTTCTAGAGGTCCAAAACATGATACTAAATTTGCTTTGGCAGCCATTAGGCAAACAAAGAAATATAATCCACACTACATCTTAGCAGACAGGGCTTATGACTCTGAAGAGATAAGAAAAACATTAACGAAGAAGCAAAGGCTTTTGACCAAATTCCTCTTAAAACAAGAGCAAAAAAAGGCCATTATCGTATAAACAGTTCAACAATCTTCAGACCTAAGGTTTATGGTAGAAGAATGAATGTGGAAAGCGTAATTTTTGTTATAAAACAAAAATTTTCAGGTATAAACTTTTCTCGAAGTGAAAATTTGCGTAATAAGGAAACCAAGCTAAAAGACGTATTATATAACATTTACAGGTACATACAAATCTTTTAGAAAGGGTTTCTACAAGGCTTTTTTTTTAATATTTTTCAGATTTTTTCAAGATTCTCATTGTAGTTTTATAATAATTTTTTTAATATTTTTTTAATATTTTTCAGATTTTTTTATAGAAAATCATTGATGAAATAGGTATGTGTACTTACTACACCATAATCATGTGTAATTAGTACACCTTTTTTTGTTTGGCCTAAATATTTTAAAAATTTTTAAAAATTCGATGTAAAATTACTTACATATTGGAGATATAATTGATATAATTTTCATCATTTTTTAGGTATTTTTATTCTATTAATATAACTTTAAAAATATAAAAAATTTTTATAAAGAATTTAATTTATATAATAATTGATTTAAAATAATATTAATTAAAATAAGTGATAATAGATTCTTAAATCTAATAAAAATAGTTATAATTATGAATATTTCTTTTTAAAAAAGTGTATATAATACACAGTAATATATAAAGCTTTTGACTTGAGTCTAAGTAAATACCTTTTATAAGTATATTTAATAAATATTATAGTGTACACATGGTGAATTTATGCCAAAACATATCGTATCTGGACTAAAATATTTAGAGAGTGTTGAACTTAGGCAAAGAGGATTGTCTCAACAAGAGATATCTGATGAAATTGGAGTTGATAGATCTACAATTTCACACTATCTTAACGGGCGCAATATCTCACTAGGTTCAATCGAGTTTGCTAAAGTTATTTTAGAATTAAGTCCTAAAGATTTTATATTAGTTTCAAGAGCGTTATTCGATGATTTTGAGGAAATCCGTCATCTTATAAGCATTTTTAATATGAATCATTATGAGACTTCTGTAGATGACGGTTGTATTGGTTGTGGATTGTGTGTAGATTTGTGTGAAGTGAAATCTATTAGTTTAGATTCATTAAAAGCAAAAATAAACCCTCAATATTGTTGTGGCTGTCTTATGTGTGTTGAAGGCTGTCCAACAAATTCAATTAAGATTTTGGAGGCATAAAATGGTCAAAAATATTAAAGAAGCAGAAGGCAAAGACTTCTGCATAAAAAGATCATTAGGTGAAGAAAGAGTATTGTCTTTCAAAGATCACGTATGTATCGGTTGTGGACTTTGTGAAGCAACCTGTCCTGTAGAAGCTATTGCTCTTGACGAAGTAGCTCCTATCGAACGTAAATATGTAGAAACCTACTTCAGTGGTCACGAAAAGATTGCTCAAAACTATGAACTTTTCACTAATGACAATGAATGCAAAGCAAAATTAACTATTTCTGAAGATAAATGTGTTCTCTGTGGATTATGTAGCGGCGTATGTCCAGCAGGTGCATTAGACCTTGCTATTGATGGCGTATCCATTAAAGAAAATGATGCTTACCCAAGCCTCGTTACTGATGCTGCTATTGACGAAGACAAATGTTTATACTGTAAAAAATGTGAAGTCGTTTGTCCTAGAGAAGCTATTACAATTGATAGAAAATTACCAAACAGAGCTGACTTAGTAACTGGTGAAATCGAAGTAGATGAAGACGAATGTATCTACTGTGGTGCTTGTGCTGAATTATGTCCTGCTGAAGCTATTGTAGTGGACAAAGAAACCGGCGAAGAAAGCATTGTAATCGACAAGGAAAAATGTGTATACTGTCTTGTATGTAAAAAAGCATGTCCTGTTAACGCAATTAAAGCAGTATGTAGATCTTGTTCCTACGGCGAATACGACCTTGACCCAGCTAAAGCAGAAATTACCGGTAATGCTATTATCGATTCTGAAACCTGTATTAAATGTGGATGGTGTGAAGGAGTCTGTCCTGCAGACGCAGCTAGCGTAAAACAAGCATTTGAAGGTACTCTCGAAATTGATGTAGAAAAATGTGGTACCTGTGGTGCATGTATTGATGTATGTCCATGTAATGTTTTATCCTTCCCTAAAGCAACTGGTCCTGGAGACAGAGGAACTCAATTAGTTAAAGAAGAAGATTACTGTATCCACTGTGGTGCTTGTGCTAAAGCATGTCCTAACGGTGCATTAACCGTAACTAGAACTGCTGTAGATTACACACCAACTAGTTCTAAATCATGGATTGCAGCATTCGAAGCTTTAAAAAATTAATTTGATTGGTGATTATAAATGGAACTTAAAGTAGATCAAGATAAATGTTTAGGTTGTGGAGTATGTGTTATCGCATGTCCTGTAAACGCTTCTATCAGCCCAGAAAACGCTGGTGGACATGGTTCCAAAACAACCGAAACTATTATGATGGTTGAAAACGGATTTATTAAATTATTCAGTGTGGACAAATGTGATAAATGTGGTACTTGCCAAATGTTCTGTCCTACTGAAGCTATATGGTTAGAATAGGAGTGATTAACGTGCATTACGCAAATACTTATTTAGCAAAACCTGTAGTTGGAGATTTAGAAAACGTAGCTCAAGAAGGTACTACCAAAGTACTCAAATGTATGTTAAACACTGGTTCTGACATATATCAAGGTGCTTGTAAGAAAAGAGGTTCTACCTTAAAAGAAGAATATAAGAACGCTTCCGGTACTTGTTACATGGATCCTCGTGACATGGTAAAATTAGGTGTTAAAAACTGGGATACTGTACTCGTTAAAACTGACTATGGTGAAGTTGTTTTAAACGCAGCAAAATCCAGAGACGCTCCTCACGAAGGTACTATCTTTGTATGTAAAGGTCCATGGGCTAACACTATTGTAAGCCACGAAACCTACTGTTGTTCTGACCCTACCTACAAAGGTATTCACGCAACTGTAGAAAAAACCGACAGAAAAGTTTTACTCATGGCTGACTTAATGAGATGGGTATACAAAAAATATGTTGACGAAGAAGATGACGACGTTGTTGAAAACATGGAATCTTTAGGTGAAAGACCAGTATACAACGGACGTAAATGGGAGGAGTTGATTGATCATGACATATGAGCCACCTGTAACTGATTACGATTATATTGTAGAAAACTGTACTTGTGCATTTTGTGGATGTAACTGTGATGACTTAGATTTCTTAGTAAAAGACGGTCACGTAGTTGCTGTAAGACACGCATGCAGATTAGGTGCAAGTAAAGTAATGGAAGATTTAGACCAAAGATTACTTGTGCCAATGGTAAGAAACGAAGAAGGAGTTCTTGAAGAAGTAGACTGGGATACTGCTTTAGACACTGCAGCTGAATACATTGCAAACTCTATTAGACCAGTATTCTACGGTTGGTCTGAAACTTCTACTGAATGTATGAAAGAAGGTGTAGAATTAGGTGAATATATTGGTGCTGTTTTAGATAACCAAGCAACTATCTGTCACGGACCAAGTTTACAAGCTATGCAAAACGCAGGTTACCCAATTCAAACCTTAGGTGAAGTTAAAAACAGAGCAGACGTTATTGCATACTCTGGTAGTAACGCTATGAACTCTCACCCAAGACACTTAGCAAGATATGCTGCATTCCCTAGAGGATACTTCAGACAAAGAGGAAGATTCGACAGAACTGTTATTACTATGGATCCAAAATTCTCAGATACTGCAAAAATGTCTGACAAATGGATTGGATTCGAACAAAACGGAGACTACGGTTTCTATAACGCTTTAAGAGCAGTATTAAAAGGTAAAAAATTACAATCCGAATCTGTTTCTGGAATTCCTGCAGAAGACATCTATGAATTAGCAGCTGAAATGGAAGCTGCAGAATTTGGTGTTCTCTTCTTCGGTTTAGGTTTAACCCACACCTTAGGTAAACAAAGAAACATTGATATTGCTATTAAATTAGTACAAGACTTAAATACCAACAGTAAATGGGGTCTTACTCCAATGAGAGGTCACTTTAACGTAAACGGTTTCAACATCTTTATGGCTTATGAAACTGGTTGGGCATTCGGTGTAGACTTCTGTAGAGGATACGGAAGATATATGATGGGTGAAACCAACACTATCGACTTGCTCGTAAGAAAAGAACCAGACTGTTTCATGGTAATTGCTGCTGACCCTGGTGCTCACTTCCCTAACGGAGCAAACCAACACTTAGCAGACATCCCTGTTATTCAAATCGATATTCACTGGGGACCATCTACCGAACTTGCTGATGTAGTTCTTCCTGGATCCTTCATTTCAGTAGAATGTGGAGGTACCAGTTACCGTATGGATGGTGTTCCTATTTGGATGAAAAAAGCTATCGATAAACCTGAAACCTGTCGTGATGACGAATGGATTGTACGTGAATTAAAAGAAAGAGTCATGAAACTCAGAGAAGAGCCTAACGTAGCAGATGAATACGTACCTAATGAAGGTCTCGCATGTCTCTTAGATAAGTAAGGTGATTTTAATGGAATATATACTTAAGAATGGTATAGTTTATGACCCTGCTAATGAAATTAACGGCGAAAAGATGGATATCTGTTTCAAAGATGGTAAAATCGCTGAATCTGTATCCGATGACGCTGAAGTATTAGATGTTACTGATAAAATTGTAATGCCTGCTGGTGTAGACCCTCATGCTCACGTTGCAGGACCAAAATTGGTTGTAGGAAGATTATACAGACCAGAAGACGAAAGAAGAGGAGTAGCTCAAAAAACTAAAACAACCAGAGCAGAAGCTGGTTTCTCTATCCCAAGTTGTCCTACCACTGGATACAGATACTCAAGAATGGGATACGGTACTGTTTGTGAAGCAGCTATGCCTCCTTTAGAAGCAAAACACACACACGAAGAAATTAACACTATTCCTAACATTGATATTAACCCATTACCATTATTTGGTAACAATTGGTTTGTAATGGAATATGCAAGAGAAAACAGAATTGACGACTTAGCAGCATTTATTGCAGCAATGTTAAGAATCTCCAAAGGATACGGTGTAAAAATTGTAAACCCATGTGGTTCAGAAGCATGGGGATGGGGTATGAACGTACACGGATACGATGATAAAGCTCCATACTTTGACGTAACCTCCAGAGAAGTTGTAAGAGCTTTAGCAAAAGCTAACGAAAAATTAGGACTTCCTCATTCTATACACATCCACCCTAACGATTTAGGTCACCCAGGAAACGTTCCTACTACCATTGCAACCTTAGATTCTATTAAAGACATTGCAAAATCTACTAAGAAAGCTGCTTCCGTAAGAGATCAAACTGTTCACTGTACTCATGCACAATTCCACTCTTACACTGGAAACAGTTGGAAAGATGCAGCATCTGGTGCTGAAGAAGTTGCTGACTTCATTAACAAGAACAAATACGTAACTTGTGACGTAGGTCAAGTAACCTTTGACGAAACCACTACCATGACTGCAGACGCTCCTATGGAATACGACTTATTCAAAATATCTGGATTAAAATGGGCTAACAAAGACATTGAATGTGAAACCGCAGCTGGTATCATTCCATGTATTTACTCTCCTAAAACTCCAGTAAGTACCTTACAATGGGCTATCGGTCTTGAATTGTTCTTAAACATTGAAAACCCATGGCAAGTATGTTTAACCACTGACCACCCTAACGCAGGTCCTTTCATCAGATATCCTAAGATCATCTCCTGGTTAATGAGTGCAGATAAGAGGATGTCTATGATTGACAACGGTGAAGTACACAAATGGGCTTCCAAGAGAACTGGTCTCGGTGGACTTGAAAGAGAATACGACTTCTATGAAATTGCAACCATTACCAGAGCAGCTCCTGCAAGAATCCACGGATTCGCTGACAGAGGTGCACTTACCCCTGGTTACAACGCAGATATTGCAGTATATGACATTAACCCTAATGACTTTGACCCATCCAAGAACCCTGAAGCTGTTGAAGCTGCATTCAGCAACGCTTACTACACTATCAAAGATGGTCAAATCGTTGTTAAAGATGGTGACATTGTATCTACTAAACAAAGCCACACCATTTGGACTAACGTCATAGGATACGAAGAAGAAGAAAAACAAATTATCGACAGCATAATGCCTTTCTTCACTCAATACTATTCTGTAAAATGGGAAAACTATCAAGTACACGACCACTATGTACCTAACCCTACTGTAGTGGATGTAGAAGCTAAATAAGGAGAGTGTTTATTAATGAAAACTATAACTTTTGATCAAAAGAAAACTTCTTCAATTGCTTTAGAATTTGATGAGTTAATCACTGATAACATTTACACTTGGACCGAAGAGGACTTTGCAGCATACAAAGTTCCTATAGGAAACTCCAGATTCCCAATCACTGATTACTTTGACATTACCGTTGAAGGAGAAGCAGAATCTCCAGCTGAAGTCAAAATGATCTTAAACGGAGATTATAACAGAGTAAAATACATCGGTTGTAAAATGAGTGCTGGTGAAGTAGTTGTAAACGGTGACGCTGACCTTCACGTTGGAGCTCAAATGTCTGGTGGTGTAGTAACTGTACACGGTAACGTAGCAGCTCACGCAGGTCGTGAAATGACCGGTGGTAAACTCGAAATTATGGGTAATACCAAAGAATTCTGTGGTGCATCCTACATCGGTGAATGGAGAGGTATGTCTGGTGGAGAAATCATCATCCACGGAAATGCTGGTAAACAATGTGGTGAATGTTTAGTCGGTGGTAAAATCCACGTTTTAGGTGACTGTGATATTCTCGCAGGTATTCACATGACCAAAGGTACCATTGAAATCGATGGTAACGTAAACCGTTGGCCTGGCGGACAAATGAAAAACGGTAACATCATTATCCACGGTAAAGTTGGAAGATTACTCGAAGGTTTCGTAGAACAAGAAATTGTAACTGACCCAGAGTTAGATGGTATTGTTTATCCTGGTAGATACATCGAATATAAAGGTGATATCGCATTAAACGGTAAAGGTACTTTACTCATTGATGCTGAAAAGAACAGAGACAGATTATCTACTTGGATTGAAGAAGACGACGAATATAACGCAATTAGAGAATACAGAGATCAATAATCTCTCTTCTCTTTTTCTTTATTTTTTATCTTCTTTTTTTTATTTTTTTTACTTTATTCTTTTTTTAGTTCTATTTTTACTTTTTCATAGTTAATTTTATAAAACTTTAAAATAAATTATAATATAATTGTTTTAGTTGAATTTATAAAAAATTTAACAAAAAACTGATGAATTTTTTAAAATAATTTTTTTAATTAATTTAATTAGATTAAAAATCAATTAAATGAATGCTTATGCTTATAACTTATAAAATTATTAATCATAATTTTTATTAAATTAATGTTTTGTATTAAAGGTGTTAATATGGTAAAAGAGATAGTGATGGACCCACTAGATATTATAGAATATGTTAGAAATGAAGTGAAAGTTGATGATATTTTTGAATTATCATATAATAGAGTTTTTGCTCCAGGCACTGTTTTAGGACTTACTCCAGAAGATGAGGAAACTGGTGAAGGATTAATCATTTCCCTTCAGCTTAATGGTGAGCTATTGAATCAGGCTGTAGACATTGACTTGCATGAAGTTCTTGATGAGATCATTGAAATTCGTCATATGCCTGGTGGAGATGAAGATAAGCTTATTATTATTGAAGCTACTTTATAATTGATGTTTTTAAATTTTTAAGTTTTTAACTTTTAAATTAACTTTTTTTATTTTCTTATATTCTTTATTTTTTATTCATTTCTATTTTTTATTCACTTCTATTTTTTAGATTTTTCTATATTTTTGATATTTTGATTTTTTTATCTTCTTTTATCTTTTTTATTAAATCTATGAAGTGTTTCCACATAATAGTTTCTATTAATACAAATAATTTTATATATTAAGAACAATATATATTTAAATTAAGAAATTTAGTAATTATTAAATAGTTGAAATTAAAAACTAATTTTAATTATTTAATATTGTTGGCATTTAAAATTTTAAAATTAAAAACAAGTGGGAGATATTAAAATGGTCGATAAAGAATTAACTATGACTTCTGATGAAGTTCTTGACTATATTAAAAATAATTTTGAAGAATTCGATAAAGTGGACATTGCATACAACCGTGTTTCTGCAAAAGGTGATGTTTTAGGAGTAGATCTCACTGATTATAGAGGAAATCCAAGTTGTAGGGTGATGATTGCTTTAGATGGTGAAATCATTTCTGATACTATTGAGGTTGACTTTGAAGAATATAAAGAAGATATAATTGAATTGCATCATTATCCTAAAGA
>CAMODR010000005.1 GCA_946611495.1 uncultured Methanobrevibacter sp.
TCTATGATTATTCTGCATGCAGTATCCATTTTTTACCTCCTTTTAACTTTTGAACTTTAGCATAACATTATTGTTTTTTCTTAAAGATTAATATTTTTTCTTATTTAGATAAGTTTATATATTGCAAATCACTATTTTTAATTAAGATAAATTTCTATAAAAGAAATTTGTGTTTAATATGTTAATTTAAAACATTTTATTATTTGTTTTTTATTAGTAATATATTAAACTATTTTTATATAAATAAAAATCTAAAATTTTAGGTGATATTATGAAAATTAAACAATTATTAGGCATGTTAGCTTTAGATGCTAACGCAAACGAAATCGGTAAGATTATTGATGCAGATTTTGATAGTGAAACTGGCGCTATTACTCAAGTTGTTATTAGCCTTAAGAAAAACTTCTTATCATCTAATCAAATGGAAGTTGACTTCACTGATGTAAAAAGCATTGGAGATTATGTTTTATTAAACATTGAAGTGGATAAAGAAATGATCTTTGAAGAAGCTGAAAAAGCTAAACAAGCTGAAAAAGAAGCTAAAAAGGCTGAAAGAGAAGCAGAAAGAGAAGCTAAAAGAGCTGAAAGAGAAGCTAAACAAGCTGAAAAAGAAATTGAAGAAGAAAAAGAAGTAGTTGAAGCAGAAGTAGTTGAAGATGAAGATGCTACTGATGTAAAAATAGACTAAGTTCCTTTCTTTAAATTAATCTTATATTTTCATTAGTTTTGAACTGGAATGGTCTTAACTATTCTTTTACAAAATTAAGGTGATACTATGAGTTTTTGTGATATTCGTGGTGAAACTATTGACGTAGGTGCTTTTATTAGATACACTGGCACTGGTACCATAAGCAAAGTTGTTGACTTGAAGGAAGAAGATAAACAACAATGGGTTAAATTAGATGAACCTGCTTTATGGTATGCTGCTGATTCTTTAGAAGTAGTCAATGAAAAAGATTTAATTGATATAGATTCAGTTGATAGAGACACCCTTGAACAAGTAAGAGACATTAAGGAAAACTATGAAGAACTTAATGCTAATTTAAATGATATTCAAGGTTGTGAAGGTGGAGGTTAATATTATTTAACCTTTATTTTTTCTTTTTTTCTTTTTTTAATTATTTTTGTTGTTTTTTGCTATTTTTTGTTATTGATCTTTTTTTTATTTGTGTTTTATTTTGTGTTTTTAGTTTAGTACTTGTTTTTTTGCTTATTTATTGCAGTTTTTGATTTATATTCTCTCATTTTTCTAAAGTGCATATTAAATAGATTAGTTAAATCTATTTAATAATTGTCTGCAAAGTTTTTAATGCTTTCAGCTAATTTAGGTCCGATTCCTTCGACTTTTTGTAATTCTTTTACTGAATATGGTCTTAAATCTTCTCCAAATGTTCTGACCAGTGCTCTTGCACGTTTTCTTCCTAATCTTTTAACTCCAATTACAAGAGGAATTATGTCTTCTTTAACTCCATAGTATAGTCTTGCAGATAGGAAGTCAAGGTCTTTTGAGTAATTATATTTTCCAAGAACTTCCATAGTATTTTTAGTGAATCTGACAAGAAGAGATGCTTCATAAGCGGAACGTCTTGTGGAGGATGCATAAACATGATAAGCGTTTTCTATTTCATACTCATTTCGCTCATCAATCCATTCGATAAGGGAAACTGCAGTTGCTTCTGGATTTCCAACTTCTATTGAGAAAAGACCATAGTTAGCTAACTTGTCTCTAACTGGATCTTTAGAACGTCTTCCCTTAAATGAAATCAATGGCAAGTCTGGAGTTTGTGATAAGTGGTAAATAAGTTCCTCTGCATTAAATTCTTCAACTTGATTAGCATATTCTTTTATTTTCACTGCTGTTTCCACAGTATAATTGGATTTAGCAATTAGATTACCGAATGCAGTTGTTTTTAAACCACTTGGTGTTGCCTGTAATATTTGGTTTTGTAGAAGGAATTCCAAAGCGTTTTGTATTTCGAATTTTAAGCTTTCTTCAGCAAAGAAGCTCATTGAGCTATTGCTGGTCATTTGGTATCCATAGAATGTTTTCTTGAAGAAGTCCTCTAAATCTTCAGGTGTTTTTGAAAGTGTAGATGCCACTTGTGCAATGATTTGCTTAAATACAGCATCTTTATTTTCAATCAGTTTAGAATTTGTAGGTTCAACATCTCCATGAATGTATCTTTCTTCCAGGTTTGCAGCCTCTTCCATTGATTTTGCAACTAAATATGAATAACCTGCATTATCATATTGTGGCCTTCCAGCCCTTCCAGACATTTGCTCATAATCAAAAACAGGAATTGCTTGAGGTCCTTGTGAAGTCCATCTGGTATAATCTCTAATGACTACATATTTTGATGGCAAGTTAACGCCATACATTAAACTTGGAGTTGCTGCAATCATTAATATGTTTCCATTTCTGAATTCCTCTTCAATGATTTCTTTCTGTTCGCTAAATAATCCTGCATGGTGGAAAACTGCACCGTTTTCACAGCTTTCTGCAAGCTTTTCGCATGTTGAAGTAGGCCTTGATCCCTTTTTCTTGGGAACTTCAAGAAGCTTGTCTGCAACTTCCTTGAATCTTTTCTTCTGTTCATCAGTTGTTTTCTTTTTTAGCTTGCCTGCAACATAGCTTGCAAGACTTTCAGTAAACCTTCTAGTTGATACAAAGCTTAATGCTTGTGAATCATCTTCAATAGCCTTTTCAAGAACTTTTACAACTACATCATTTTTGTTTTTTGTATTGAACATTTCTGTATCCAATACATCTTTGTTTAATGGAACAGGCCTATAGTCATGTTCTACAACAGTAGCATCTAGCCAGTTTTCGATTTCTGTCATATTCTCTAAGGTTGCAGATAATGCAATGATTCTTAAGTTAGGATTTATTATTTTAGCCCTTGTAATTGCACATTCAATTGTAGGTCCTCTTGAGTATTCTCCAATCATATGGAATTCGTCGATGATGATTGTGTCAACTTCCCTTAAAACATCCCATGAAAATCTTGTTAACGCATCAAATGATTCAAAAACCATGATTGATAAATCTGCAGAGGATGGGTGTTTTCCAACTTTAATCCCATGCTCTTCAAATTTCTTAAATTCCTTTACCTTCTCATTTTGTATTGAAATTAGTGGTGCTGCATAAACAGCTTTTCCACCTTCCAAAATGGATTTAAGTGCAGCCATAACTCCAAGTACAGTTTTACCACTTGCTGTTGGAATCGCTATGATGCAATTGTCATTGTTTTCAAGATATCCGGATTCAATAACCGCCTTTTGTGCAGGATTGAATTCTTTAATATAAGGATAACATTCATTTATTATTGCTTTAATATTTGTTGGGATGTTTTCCATAATAATCAGTTCTTTTAGTTTTTATGATTTATTTATATACTTAATATATTATTTGCTTTGAGATAGAGCAATTGAAAAGTATTGGATGTTTTTAAAATTATATTTTTTCTTTCTTAAGGACTTTAATGTCTGAAATTCTGGTGTTTGGGTATTGTCCGTTTTCGTCTTTTTCAACAGCTTTTGTCATGTCCCAAATTGTAAGAAGAGCAACGCTTACTCCAGTAATTGCTTCCATTTCCACTCCAGTTTGGCCAGTCAATCTGCATTCACAAGTTGCTGTGATTTCAGTTTCTCCAACTTCAAATTCTATTTCAATTCCGCTAAGGTTTAGAGGATGACAAAGTGGAATAAGGTCTGATGTTTTTTTAACCGCTTGAATTCCGGCTATTTGTGCAGTAGTCAATACATTTCCTTTCTTGATTTCTGCATTTTCTATCATTTTGATAGTTTCTTTTTGAAGATGGATTTTTCCACTAGCTATTGCAGTTCTTCTTTGCTGTGCTTTTTCTCCAACTTCGACCATATGCACTCCACTTTCAGTTAAGTGTGTAAATTCTTTTTCTCCCATATAATCAACCTATCTTGTTTTTCATGATAATTTAAGATCTTTAATTTTTACTAATCTTTATTAATTTTCACTAATTTTTTCTGTTTACATTTATCTTTATTTTCATTATTAATAAATGTTTAGTATTTTTTAACTTTAATATTGATTTTATGTTCTTATTTTATAATTTTAAATCAATTTTATCTTTTAAAATCAATTTAACATTTTTATATCAATTTATTATTCTGATATCAATTTTATATGTTCCAGTAAATTTTGATATTTGAAAAAATAATAGTTCTATAATTTTTTCGTTAAATATTGCTAAATTATCGCAATATTGTATTAAATTATATTAATATTATCTTTATATGTTTTAATTGTCTATTTCACATTATTTTAACTCATCATAAGGCAATTCAGTTTTAGAAAAGTCATTTGCCCGTTTTCTTGCATTTGATTTGAACCTATTTAAGAGATCCTTATCTTGAAGTATCTTATCGATTGCATTAGCTAAATCAGTGCTGTCATTAGGATCAATCAATAATCCAACATCGTCGGTGATGATTTCCTTTATTCCTCCAATATTGCTTCCAATGACTGCTTTTCCACATGCTAATGCTTCTATTAAAACCAATCCAAAGCTTTCTGTAAATGATGGGAGGATAAGCAAATCGCAGCTTGGATAAATGTCTTCCATATTTGTTTTAGCTCCTGTAAAGAAAACATCATTTATCTTTCCTTCTTCCTGGTCTTTCTTTACCTTTTCCTTAAGGCTTTCTAAAAGAGGACCATCTCCAACAATCACAAGGTTAGCATCTGATTTTATTTTCTTTTTAGCTTCAATGATCAAGTCAACATTTTTCCTTTTGATAATGTTACCGACAAAAAGAATCATAGGCTTTTCAGGGTTTAGATTGAAATCCTGTATCAGTTCATTCTTGAATTTGTCCTTGTTGTCTTCTGTAGTCTTGAATTTTTCTATATCTACAGAATTCCAATGCAATTTGACTTTATCTTTTATATGGGGAACATTGATTTTAGTTATTTCATCTTTTAGGGCATTGCTTACTGCAAGAACTGTATCTGCATCTTTCAATACCTTTTTAATGAAAGGTCTCATAAATGATTGCTTTGCATACATTTCAAATATGTCTGATCCATGGGCAGTAACATATGTTTTGGTCTTTGTTGCTTTTCCAACTTTTACGCTAGCCCATCCTGCTGGGAATAGGTAGTGTCCATGGATAATGTCTATGTCTTCTTTTTCTATGAGCTTTTTTAACTCTTTTTTAGCATTAATTCCAAATAATAATCCTCTAAGACCAGGTATGTTTATTCCTTTGGTTCCTATTACATGAATTCCATCAATGTCCTTGATGTCCTTATGTGGGTAGGTTATCACATAAACCTCATGGCCTTCCTTGATTAATTGCTTTGCTAAACTGTGTATATGCACTCCAACTCCTCCTATATGTGGTGGAAATTGGCCTACCATAGCTATTTTCATTATACCCTCCAAAATATATTATTTTAATTTATTATATTTTGATTTATAAAAATAATAAATTTATTAATTAATATTGCATACTGCTTTTTAATTATATTTTAGCATAATTGCTTATTAATTATATTTTTAATTTAATTTTATTTATTTTTATTTTATTTTGGAAAATATTTTAGTATAAAAATAGAAAATTGATTTTAAAAAAAGAGTTTTTTAGATAGTAAGTATATTCTAAAAATGAGTTTTTTTTAAGATAGTAATTATATTCTAAAAAAAGAGTTATATGTTTGAATAAAAATAAGATAAAAAAAGGAATAAATAGAAAAAATCTATTTATTTGAATTGTGCCATTAATTCGTCGTAGCTTGGAGCACCAACGAATTTTAATTCATTATCAATAGCAATTGCAGGAACTGCCATAATTCCATAGCCAATAGCTAATTTTCTTCCTTCTTCATCCATTGTGTTGTAAACAGTTACATCAAGAGCATCGCCTAATTCTTCTTTTGCTTGTTCTACGAGTTTTACAGCTCCTGGACAGTGAGGACAAGTTGGTGAAGTGAAAACTTCTACTTTAAATACCATTTTATCACCTAATTTATTTTATTTTAAGTTTAATTGTAAATATAACAATTGATTATAAATATCAATTTGATAATATATTATTGTTCGTTAATATATAAATGTTCCTATTAATTTAATTATCTTTCAAGATTTTTTAGATAATTTAGAAAATATAATAAGTAAAAATATTAAATTTAAAAATAAAAAAATAGAAAAGTAGAAAAAATAGAAAAATTAAAAAATAGAAAAATAGATTCTTAAAATTAAATAATTAAGTTTATTTACTTATGATTTAATTAAATTCTTAAGATTAAAAATATCATTTTGGCCTAAAGTTTCAGTTAAACTCTTATTTGGCTTTGGATAGTTAACTACAGTATAATTTGTAGTGTTAGCTAATTTTGCAGCTTTTTCAATGGCTTTATTCTTAGATCCAACTTTATCAATCAATCCTAAGTTCTTAGCTTCCAATCCATTATACTTTTTGCCATGAGCAAGTTCTGCTATATAGCTTGCTTTCTGATTTCTGTTTTTAGCAATCTTATTGATGAATTGGGTATAGTCTTGATCTACCATTATTTGAGCATTAGCTAAGTCATTTGCACTTTTAACCTTAGTTTTTTGGCTTTTTAAATACTTTTCATCAAATACTCCTGTTACTTTTTCATCAGAGTATCTGTCTGTATTTATATAGCTGAGGCCTATTGCTCCAAGTGAGGATGAAGAGCTTGCAAAAATATAATCGCTAGCAGTAGCAATAAGATAAGCTTCATCAAATCCCTTATCTCCAATATAGCTTACAACAGGTTTGGAAGATTTTTTAATGATGTTTGAAATCTCATCGCTTGCAACCAAGCTTCCTCCTTTGCTGTTTATGTCCAAAACGATAGCCTTAACATTTGGATTTGAGTTAGCCTCATTCAACTCATTTTCAATTTTTGTTTTTGTAGTGTGTATGCTTGTGCTGTTTGTATCTCCATATGTGATTGTTCCGCTTATGGAAATAACTGCTATTTCATTTGTTTCAACTGCTAAATTGCTTAAAGGCAAAATAAGAGCTACTAATAATAAGATAGCAATTATAATAAAAGCACCAATGCCTATATTAACCCAATTTCTTTTATCTTCACTCATTTTATCTCCCTTTTATTGTTTAAGCTTAACAGTCACTTTGAAATTAATTAATTATATTAAAATTATAAAAATTACAATTATTTAATAAAATTATTCATTAATAAAAAATTATTATTTTATAATAATTTATATTTGTTTAAATCAATATATAATTTTATATATTTTATTGTCTATATTGAATTATAGTTTTAGAAATTTATCTTAATTTAGGGTGATCATTTTGGCAAAAACAGTAAAGTCTCCAGGGTCTGCAACAGTTATCAATGCAATTTCAACCGGATTTGGTTCTGCATTTGGAATTGATTTGAATATTGAATGTGAGGCTAAATTTGGTTCAATAGGTATTGATTGTTCATCTGATTTAGGAGTAAGTCCTAATTTGATGAATATTTGTGTAAATAAAGTTTTAAATCATTATAATATTGGAAAGGAAAAAAGCTTAGATGAACTTTTATCTGAATTGGATTTTGGAAACGGTGAAGGGATTCGCCTTAGAACTAAAACAAATTTGCCTTTAGGTTCTGGCCTTTCAAGCAGCAGCGCTTTATCTAATTCTGTAGTTATGGCTACCGCTTCATTGCTTGGCGAAGAGTTCTTCCTAAATCCTTTAAGTGATTTTGAACTGATTAATCTTGGAATTGACGCTTCGCTTGAAGCAGGCGTGACTATTACAGGTGCTTTTGATGATGCTTCAGCATCTTTCTTTGGAGGACTTACCATAACAGATAATGGCCAAAGGAAGATATTGCATCAGGAAAAATTGCCTGAATATGATATTTTGGTCTTTATGCCAGATGAATCATCATTAAGCGGTTCATCAGATGCAGAAAGAATGAAATTGATTGCTCCTTATGTTGAGATGGCTTTTGAAGAGGCTATGAATAAAAACTATTTTAAAGCCTTAACATTAAATGGCTTATTGTATGGAACAGTATTGAACTTTAACAATAACATTGCTTTAGATGCTCTTAATTCTGGAGCTTTAGCTTCTGGATTGTCTGGAACTGGTTCTTCTTTTGTAGCTGTAGTCGAAGAGGATTCCATTGATGATGTTAAGGATGCTTGGGCTAGCTATGATGGAAATGTTATTGAAACAAAGGTAAATAATGAAGGTACCAAGATAATTTTATAATCCCTGCAGATTAGACTAAAATAAATAGTTAATTAGCATATATTGCTAGAATAATTTTGTCTGTACAGATTTTTCAGAATATGGTAGTTCCTGCAAATAATCGAATATTTCATCAGGATTATTCATTATATTGTGTTCATTTGTTCTGTCATAGAATATCTTCATTAATTTCTTATTTTTAGGGCTTTTAATGGAATAATTGTTTCTATAGGTTCTTCTATACTTTTCTTTTAATCCAGGGAAGTTCTCATCTAGTTTTTTATAGAAGTATTCTCTATTTCCTTCCCTTAATGTAAGGCCCATTCCAAAGCAGATTATTCCCTTTACATTTGTCTCGATGCAGTAATCCAATATTTTGTTAATGTTCTCTTCTGTATCATTGATATATGGAAGAATCGGGCAAAGCCAAACGATTGTCGGAATATTGTTCTCATTCAGTATTCTTAATGTTTCTACTCTCTCTTTTGTTGTTGATACATTAGGCTCAATGATTTTGCATAAGTCTTCATCTGCAGTTGTTAAAGTCATTTGTATAACTGCCTTTGACTTTTCATTTATCTTTTTTATTAAGTCTAAATCTCGAAGTAGAAGATTTGATTTGCTTATGCAGGTAAATCCGTGTCCGTATTTATAGATTAGCTCAAGAGATTCTCTCATATAATTTAGCTTTTTCTCAAGAGGTATGTAGGGGTCTGTCATGGATCCTGTTCCAATCATTACCTTCTCTTTTTTTCTCTTTAGGGCTGCTTTCAATAGTCTTATTCCATTTTCCTTAACTTCAATGTCTTCAAAGTCATGGTTCATGTTATAGACTTTGCTTCTCGAATCGCAGTAAATGCAGCCATGGGAGCATCCTCTGTATAGGTTCATTCCATTTTTATTTGATAATATGCTTTTTGCGTTAGTATAATGCATGGTTTCACTTTTATAATTTAATATTATTATCCTTAAATCTAATTTGTTTTCATATTTAAATAAGTTTATTAGAGCATCTGAGAACTATTCTGATAATTCCTATTTGTCATGATATATAATTTTCTATGAAATCAATGAAAGAAATTATAATTTAAATTAAATTTTTATTATTTTGTTTAAATCTGCTTAAAATAGGTATATATTTTAAGTTTTTTTCCTGTTTTTATACTCTATTTTTATACTCTATTTTTATACTCTATTTTTATACTCTATTTTTATACTATTTTTATACTGTTTTTTCAGTTTCAGTTTTCAGTTTTTTATCAGTTTTTCATTGATTAAATTAAAAGTCTTTTCATCAGAAATTATCTCTTTTTCCATTAGTTTTAAAAATAAAAAAATTCATATATTCAATAGTTATCTTTAAATTATTATTTTCAATAAGTATCTTTAAATAATATGAAATATAAAGTATATTTATTATCAAAACTATGGAGTTATTTTTGTGGATAGGAAAGAACTAATGAGTATGTATGAAAATGAAAAAGAAGCTCAAAATGTTCTTGAAAAGTCTAGAAAAAGAATCGATGATATTGATAATGATTTAGTTAACTTAATTAGTGAAAGAACTTCACTGGCTAAGGATATTGTCTCAGCTAAATGCTTTTTGGGAATGGATATATACGACAAATCAAGAGAAGATGAGATCCATTCTAAAGTTATTGAATTAGCCCATAAAAAAGATATTGATGAGGATATCCTTTGCGATATTATGAATATGCTAACAACTTTAAGTAAAATTAAACAGAAAGAAATATTGGAGGAATGATTATGGGAAACATTAGAACTTCATTCGTAAAACGTATATCAAAAGAATTAATCGAAACTCACAAAGGTAAATTTACTACTGATTTTGAAGAAAACAAAGTTTTAGTAGCAGAATACTCTACTGTAAGTACTAAACACTTAAGAAACAAAATTGCTGGTTACATTACCAGATTAGTAAGACAAGAAGCAAATCAAGCTTAATTGCTTTTTGCTTATTTCTTTTTACTTTTTTTAATAATTTTTTTATAATACTTTTTTAATAAAATTTTTTCAGGCTTTTTTTATAGTATTTTTTTATAATGCTTTTTTAATAAGATTTTTTTCAGTGCTTTTTTTTAGTATTTTTATTGGTACTTTTTTAGCACTTTTTTAATATTACTTTTTTAATAAAACTTATTATTATTTAATTTTTTCATGAATAATTTCTTTTTTTCATAGAAATTTAAGTGAAATAAATAAATAAGTATATTAATATCATTTAATAATAATTAATAATAGTATAAAACTTATATCAATTTAATCTTTAACTAACTACTTAATTTGTTAAAGATTCATTATTCAAATTATTATATTTATTTTTTATTTATAGAAAAGGTGTGTAAACAAATGGAATTAATTGTGGCCAAATTTGGCGGTACTTCGATTGGAAATGGTAAAAGGATTAGGAAAGCTGCACAATCTGTTGTTAATGAGTATATGGATGGCAAGAAGGTTGTCGTTGTTGTATCAGCTATTAATAAAACTACTGATGACTTAGTAACTATAGCAGATGAATCCATTGGAAAAGAAGTTACCGAAAAGCAATTGGCAGAAATTTTATCCATGGGTGAGAGAACCAGCATAAGAGTATTCTCTTCAGTTTTAGAATCTCTTGGAGTAAAATCCGAATACATCGATCCAAGTCATGAATTATGGCCAGTCATAACTGATGATAACTATGGAAAAGCTAAAATTGACTTTGAAAAAACCGAAGAGCAAGCACAAGGTCTCATGTCACTTTTAGACCAAGGAATCATTCCAGTTATCTGTGGATTCTTAGGAAGAACTGAAAATGGGGAAGTAACTACTCTTGGAAGAGGTGGAAGTGATGTAACCGCTTTCCTTTTAGGCCATTGCCTAAATGCAGATGACGTTATCATTGTCACTGACGTAAATGGTGTAATGTCAACTGACCCTAGAAAAATCAGTGAAGCTGAAAAGCTTGACTACATTTCAGTTGAGGAAATGAGAGATTTGGCTACTCATGGAGCTCAAGTTTTACACCCTCATGCATTAAGGTTTAAAGACCCTGCTATAAATGCAAAAATCATCAGCTTTGAAAAAGGTGACTTATCTGACCCTGGGACTGCAATTGTAGGTCCTTTTGAAGATTCCATGAGCAAATCTGTCACATTGCATCATGAGCCTATTTCTGTAGTTGCAGTTGTTGGTGAAGACTTGCTAAATCAAATAGGACTTCTTGCAAAAATGACTACCTTGGTGGCTGAGGCTAACATTAACATTTATGGCATATCTGCAGGTCAAAATTCCATTACATTATTCTTGGACAAATGCGATGCAGATGAGGCATACCACCTATTGCATAATTTAGTTATTGCTGAAGATAGCTTAAGCTCTATTTCATTAGGTAGAGACATTGCAATGCTAACTATGATTAATCCTGATTTTATTGATACTCCTGGTGTAATTAGTCAAATAACTAATCCGCTTAAGGAAAGTCATATTAACATTGTTGAAATTTCATCATCTCAAACAGCTATTGTATTGTTTATTAATTGGGAAGATGGAAAGGCAGCATATGATTTAATTAAGGGAGTTTTATAACTCTCGCTTCTATTTATTCTAATTTATAGGGAATTTGACCTTAATCTTTTTATTCAAAATTAAGGAATTATTTTCATTCGATTTTTGATGTTTTGCAATTATTTACTTATCAATGGTTTGGTAATTTAGATGGTTTTCATAATTACGAACTTTATTAGGGTAAGTATTTAATTTTTCTGAATTTATAAAAACTTTATAAAAGATTAATTATTAAATTTATAAAATAAAAAGAAATTTTATTAAATTAAATATAATTTAAATTTATATACTAAACAAAATAAAAGATAATTTTATAATTAGGGTGTTATTATGCGTTTTGAAGGAACTGCTGTAGCTATGGTAACTCCATTCCATGAGGATGGATCCATAGATGAAGAAGGATATAGACAAAATATAAACTGGTTGATTGACCAAGATGTTGACGGTTTGGTTGCTGCTGGAACCACTGGTGAATCTGCTACATTAACTCATGAGGAACACAGGCAAGTCCTCGACATCATGATTGATGAGGTTGATGGCAGAGTAACCACAATCGCTGGAACTGGAAGTAATGCAACCACTGAAGCATTAGACTTAACCAAATATGCAGATGATGCTGGAGCAGATATGGCTCTTTTAATCACTCCATATTACAATAAACCACAACAACATGGAGTTATTGAACATTATACTCAAATTGCAAACTCTGTAGACATTGACTTGATTGCATATAATGTTCCATCACGTACCAGCCTTGATATGGCTCCGCAAACCATTGTTGAGCTTGCAAAAGTGGACAATATTACTGCAGTCAAAGAGGCTTCATCTGATGTGGACAAAGCTTCAAAAACCATGAAATTATTAAGGGACCAAGGTCTTGATGATGAAATAGTCATATTATCTGGAAGCGATGAATTGACTCTTCCTTTAATGTCTATCGGTGCAAGAGGTGTTGTAAGTGCATCTGCAAATATCGATCCAAGAACCATGGTTCAAATGGTAAACAATATCTTAGATGGTAACTTTGATAAAGCTATGGAATTGCATTACAAACAATATGACTTAATCAAAGCTTTATTCATTGAAACCAGTCCAGCTCCTGCTAAAGAAGCTTTAAAAATGATGGGAATGCCTGCAGGTCCATTAAGATTACCTTTAGTTCCTATGTTAGAAGAAAATAAGGCAATATTGAAAAAAGCTTTAGAAGATGCTGGAATTATTTAAGTTGGATTAATAGGTATCTATTTAATCCTATCTTTATTTATTTTTTAGTTTTTTATTTATTTTTATACTTATAAGAGAATTTATATAAACTTAAATTCAGTTTTATTAATTTTCTTAAATTATTTATTTTTATTAAAAAATTATTTTTTTAGATGATATTATGATAAAAGTTGCTGTAACTGGAGCTGCTGGAAGAATGGGCTCTGGAATTATAAGAAAAATTACTGAACAAGATGATATGGAAGTTGTAGCTGCTATTGAAATGCCAAACACTCCTTTAGCTGGCCAAGATGCTGGTGAAAAAGCAGGAATTGGTAATATTGGAGTAGCTATTGTAGGATCTGAAGATTTAGAAAAAGCATTAAAGGAATCTGGTGCTGATGTTCTTGTAGACTTCACCATCGCTCCTGCTGCTGTTGAAACAATCAAAACCGCTGCAGCATGTGGAGTTAACCTTGTAGTTGGAACTACCGGTTTTACTGAAGAGCAAGCGAAAGGAAATGCAGAAGTCATTAAGGATGCAAATGTTAAGGCTGTAATCTCCTCTAACTTTTCCATTGGAGTAAACGTATTCTTTAAGGTTTTAAAAGACTTAACTCCTATTTTAAATGACTTTGATATTGAAATCATTGAAGCTCACCACAATCAAAAGGCTGATGCTCCTTCAGGTACTGCTATGACTGCATTTGAAGTTGTTGCAGACGCTTTAGATAGAGACCCTGAAGAAGTTGGCGTCTATGGCAGACAAGGTCAAGTAGGAAAAAGAACCAAAGAGGAAATAGGAATCCATGCAGTTCGTGGTGGAGACATTGTTGGAGACCACACTGTATTGTATGTTGGTGATGGAGAAAGATTAGAAGTTAAACATATGGCACACACTAGAGAAGTGTTCATTGCTGGTGTTATCAGAGCTTTAAGATTTGTTGGCTCTGGAGAGCCTGGAAAAGTAAATGACATGTCAGATGTTTTAGGAATTTAAATATT
>CAMODR010000006.1 GCA_946611495.1 uncultured Methanobrevibacter sp.
TTAAAAAATCCCGCTCATTTTCAAGTCCTGTCTATAGCCTAATGCTTGATATGGTCAGTCGTGTTGTATTTCAAAATCCCTACCTTTATTATTCCATTCAAAAAAACAATAAGGAAACTGGATATGCTCGAAATGCACTGATAAAAGAAAGTGTATACCTATCAAAATTGATTGAAGATGGATTTGAGGAAGACTTTGTAAAGAACATTGTAGAATCTGCAGATCATATGGATGAACGTGAAGAAGCATTGATTCGTTCAGATAAGGCAATAGGAATGTTAAGTCAAAAAGCTAATATTCTAACTAAATTAATTGGCAAGGAAGCTGGTTTGAAGGACTCCTATAGTGAAAAGACATATGTAGGCATAATTAAGAAAGTCACATCAAAATCTGCAATCCTAGAAATCGACAACCAAGAAGAGATAGAATTGAAGATTTCCAATGCTGACATACTTTCCCAAAATGAAGTCTTTGAATGGAAGAAGAATAATCGTCACTTAGAGCATTTTCATTTAACTGTTCGCTTGCCTTCAAGCGCTAATGAGAAATATTTAATTAAGATGCTTGAAAATATTGATCCTATCATTGATGTGGAAATCAGTGCTATAGAAGAAGCAGGCAGCTCCTTGAGAGACTTTTCCTTTAATTATACAACCTTCAATAAGGAAGACAAGGATTATGTTGAGGAATATGTTAAGGGAATCGGCGGAAAAATAATCTAAGGTTAAGAATAGTTTCTTTAGGTAAATTGCTTCTTAATATGGTTTTTTTTCAATAATTAATTTCTATGATTTTCTATTTTTTCATTTTTAAAATCATTTTTTATTTTTTTTAATTTTTTTATCATTGTTTTCATCAATGGTTTTTTCTGATAAAATCAATTAAATCTTTTTTTTCTTTTAATTTTTTTTAATTCAGTTTTTAATTTTTTTTATATTTTTTTTTAAAATTTTTTTAACAAGAATTTATAAGAGCAAATCTCTTCTATTTATTTTTATATTCCTTATTTTTTATGGATTGATTTTATATTAAACTATTTGATATTTTGACTATTATTAAGTAAATAATATGAATATCTACAAAAGATATCTATTATTTTATTTATTAATTTTTATTTTTTGTTCATTTTTTATTCAATTTTATCAAAATCTTTATATATGGATAATGATATAATATAGTAGGAAGGAAGTTTCCTTCCGATTAAATTTTTAAAATCCATTTTCAAAAAATGGATTCCCATTTCCATTTAGGAAGTGGACAATATCTCAAAAAAGGATGTGAACAGATGTCAGCAAAAGATGATAAATTAGATGAGATAATTAAGACTGTTGAAGAAAATGATATCAAATTTTTGAAATTGCAACTATCAGACATTCATGGATTGCCAAAAAGTATGGCAGTTCCTCTAAAAAAAGCTGATGACATTGAAGATATAGTAAATGACGGATTACTGTTTGATGGTTCATCAATTGCAGGATTAGCTTCAATCAATGATAGTGATTTACTTGCAAAACCAGATATCAACACCTTCTCAACAATTCCATGGAGACCTGAATCAAAAGGAACCAGCAGATTCATATGTGATATTTTCACTACAGAAGGTAAGCCATATGATGGAGACCCAAGAGGAGTTCTTAAAAAAGCATTGGAAAAAGCAGAAAAAAGAGGATACCAATTCAACATGGGTCCTGAACCAGAATTCTTCATTGTAAAGGAGGATGAAAACGGAAATTATATCCCTGCAGATGAAGCTGAATACTTTGATGTAGAACCATTGGATCAAGGAACTGACATTAGAAGAGAAATTGTATTTGGTTTAGAGCAATTAGGCTTTGATGTGGAAGTGAGCCACCACGAAGTGGCAGCAGGACAGCATGAAGTGGACTTTAAATATGCTGATGCTTTAAAAACAGCAGATGCTGTAATCACATTTAAGGAAGCTGTCAAAGCTGTAGTTCACAACTTAGGATTCAAAGCAACATTCATGCCAAAGCCATTCTTGGGAATCAATGGTAGTGGAATGCATTGTAACCAAAGTCTATTCAAAGACGGCAAAAATATTTTCTATGATCCAAATACTGAAAATCAAATTTCACAGGACGCTTTATACTTCATTGGAGGATTATTGAAACATGCACAAGCTTTATCAGCAATCTTATCCCCAACAGTTAACTCTTATAAACGTTTAGTTCCAGGTTATGAAGCACCATGCTACATAGCTTATGGATTTAAAAACAGATCAACTTTATTAAGAATTCCTGCATCCCGTGGTTTAGGTACAAGAATAGAATGCAGGTCACCGGACCCATCTTGTAACCCATACTTGGCATTTGCTGTATTGCTTGAAGCAGGTTTAGATGGTTTGGACAATAAGATTGATCCTGGCGAACCAACTGAAGAGAACCTGTTTGCATTAACTGAAGAGGAAATCCTTCAAAGAGGCATTGATAACTTGCCAACAAGCTTATGGGAAGCTTACCATTCATTGGAGGAAGATGCTGTAGTTAGGAATGCTCTTGGAGAAAAAGTGTTTAATCAATTCTACAACATCAAGAGAGCTGAATGGGATGCTTACAGAATACAAGTCTTCGATTATGAAAGAAATCAATACCTAGATGTTTAAATTATTCCTTTTTTGAATATTGGTGGTCAAGCTAAAGATAGTTCTTTAGTTTGACTGCCACTCAATCAAAGTTAAATGGTTTATGAAATTTATATTATTTTTCTTTAGGCATATTGTAATTTTAGAATTATTCTTTTAGGCATATTGTATTTAAGATTATATTATTGGGCATATTGTAATTTTAGAATTATTCTTTTAGGCATATTGTATTTAAGGTTATATTTTTCGGCATATTGTATTTTAGGATTTTTATTTTTTTTACAAATTTTTGAATGAGGTACGAATTAGGCATATTGTATTTTAGGATTTTCATTTTAAGAAATTTCTAATGAGATATGTATTAGAAGTATTGTAATTTTTGGATTTTTATTTTTTTACAAATTTCTGAATTAAGTATATATAGGCATATGTACGTGTATTCACCGATTATTTTTGGAGGTAGAAAAATGTGTGGAATAGCAGGTGTAATATACAAAGATAAAAAAACTCACCCTGTAGGAGAAGCATTGACATCAATGCTTGAATCCTTGCAACATAGAGGTCCAGATTCTGCAGGTTATGCAATCTACGGCAGTTTGGATTTTCCTGATAAATATTATCAATTAAACATTGAAGTAAAAAGAAAAAGAGGAGCATTAGACAATTTAAAATCATTATTAAATCAAATCACTCCAATTTTCGAAGAGCAATTGATCGAGTCTGTAGGTGACTCAGATGTATATAAATGTAAAATCGCATTGGATGAATTTTCCCTATTAAAACCATGCATAAGGGAAATAGATGATTTGGAAAATGTAAGGGTTATCAACGGTTCCCATTCCTTTGAAATGATAAAGGATATAGGAAAAGTAAAGGACATTGCAGAACGTTTTGATGTTCCAAGCAGAATGGGAACACATGGAATAGGCCATACTCGTTTTGCAACAGAAAGTGGTGTGGACCGCTATCATGCACACCCATATCAAAGTTACATCATACCCGACATAACTGTGGTGCATAATGGACAAATCACCAATTACTGGAAGATAAGGGATCCATTGGAAAGAAAAGGACATACTTTCGAATCATTTAATGATACAGAATGTATTGTTCATTATATGGCAGATAAGCTTGCCCAAGGCTACAAGTTAGAAGAGGCTTTGGATCAAGCTGTAATTGATTTGGATGGTCCATTTTCAATATTGGTTGGAACACCAAACGGCATTGGAATTGCAAAGGATAAGCTTGGTCTTAGGCCAGGTGTAATGGTTGAAACTGATGAAATCTTTGCAGTGGCTTCAGAGGAAATGGCATTGCACGATGTCACAGATTCAAATGAAATAGAACAGATAGCTCCAGGAGAAACAAGAGCTTACACCATATGATAAGGGGTTTTTTTCTATGAAAGAATATCTAATTGATGCAAGTGGCATGGAAGAGAAAGAATTGAATCGCACCATAAAGGAGCAAGCAAAAAATCATGATAAGCTCATTATTGATAATCCTGATTCCAAGCACAATATCTGCGCTGGATTAACTGAGGATGTGGAGATAGAAATCAATGGTTCTGCAGGTTATTTTGTAGCAACTATGGCTCATAGGCCAAGGATTCACATCACTGGAAATGCTGGCTGGTTTGCTGGAGACAATATGACTGAGGGGGAACTGATCATTGAAGGTACAGCTGGTGACGGTGCAGGACAAGGAATCTATGGTGGCACAGTAATTGTCAAAGGAAATGTAGGTTCAAGAACTGGAGAAATCATGAAAGGAGGTACAGTAATTGTTGGGGGTAATAGTGGTTTCATGACAGGGCTTCTTATG
The DNA here is from genome assembly GCA_946611495.1 of uncultured Methanobrevibacter sp. GTDB lineage: Archaea > Methanobacteriota > Methanobacteria > Methanobacteriales > Methanobacteriaceae > Methanobrevibacter. The sequence goes on from CAMODR010000006.1 coordinate 4,427, forward strand.
ATGGGTGGAAGGCTTATAATACTTGGTGATGTAACTGAGGATGTTGGCGAGTCCATCATGAGAGGAAGCATTTTTGTTCTTGGAAATGTGAAAAGCTTAGGAAAGAATGCCGTTTTGGAAGAGACCACTCTTGAAGACAAAATGGAGCTTCAAGAAATCTTAACAGAATATGGTTTTAAACTGGCTGATGAGGATTATTCAAACTTTAAGAAAATTGTTAACATGCAATAGGAGCTGAAAAAATGAGGGAACATAGAATAGCTGTGGTAGGAACACCATGTGAAATTATGGCTGCATCCAAACTTCAATATTTTACAGATAGCCCTATTGATGTTAAGTTGGGCCTATTCTGTATGGAGAATTTCTCATATAAGTACTTTGTAAATCTCTTGAAAGAGTATGACTTGAAAATGGATGACATTGAGAAATTCCGAATAGAGAAAGGATTTGTATTTTTACTTTTAAAAACTAAGGAAACAGTAAAAATACCTCTTTCAGTAGCTAAAAGAATAATTAGAAAAAACTGTAATATTTGTGTTGAACTGACATCAGAAAGCTCTGATATTTCAATTGGTTCCATAGGATCAGAGGATGCTTGGTCAACATTAATAATAAGAACAGAAAAGGGTGAAGAAATAGTAAATGGAGCAATTGAAGATAGGTTCATTGAATCTAAAGAGTTTACAGATTCACAATTCAATCTTTTGAATAGGATTGCAGAATCTAAAATAAGCAAAAACCTTGAAAATATAGAAAGAAGAGAATTTTTGGCAAGGCCTGTATTATACCAAAGGGAAAAGACAGATGACTCAATTGATAATGAGTTCAAAGAAGCATCATTCTTGGATTTAAGGTCAAATGTCATTGATGTTGGAGCTTGCGTTCTTTGTGGAGCTTGTGAATATGCATGTCCTCATGACATTATAACCATTGATGATACCAAGCCAAGGATTAAAGGAGAATGTCCTGATGATTGTCATGCATGCTTTGCAGTCTGTCCAAGAACATTCATTCCAGAAGATTTAAGAAATGACAATTCAAAGGCAATAGGTGATTTTAAAAAGGTATTGTCTGTTAAATCATTAAAGCATACCCAAGGTCAAGACGGATCCATCGTCACAACATTAATTGACTATTTATTATCTAAGGAAATTGTTACAGAAGCCCTTATTGTTGATAAGGAGGATCATTTGGCTTGGAAACCATATGCAAAATTAACAAATGCAATTGATGATGTTATAAGTTCTGGAGGAACAAAATATTCTGTCTGTCCTGTATTCAAACCATTAAGGGATTTAGAAGAAGATTCTCTCCAAAATGTTTATGAGGGGGTAAAATAATGTCATTCACTGTAGAGAGAAAATTGGAAATCTGCAAACAGAGCAATGATAGGCCTGGCTGCTGCTGGTATTTGTGTGATAATCCTCATAAGTCCTCATGTAAAAACTGTTATAGCTGCTATTCAAATTGTCCTCATGGAGTATATGAGGTTATCAATGATGAGCCATTGCCTATACATCAGGAAAACTGTGTGGGATGTAAAATCTGTGAAGAGATGTGTCCAACACATGCGATATATGTGAGACCTCTTGTTGATGAGGGAAGAGGTGTATGGTCAAACTCCACAATGGTTGAAATTAAACGTAAAAGTCAAACAGGATCATATAAGGTCAGAGGTTGTGGACTCACCAGAAGAATCCCAACATTTGATGACTTAAGCATATTGCCTGCACAGGTTTCAAGGCCTCCAATAGATTCATATAGGGAAACTTGCAAGACTTCTGTGGTTCTTGGAGACCGTTTTGCAGAAAATCCAATCGAAATAGACACACCTATTATGATTGGAGCAATGTCCTTTGGTGCATTAAGTAAGGAAGCAAAAATAGCATTGGCTATTGGAAGCAGTAAGGTAGGTTCAATTGCAAATACTGGTGAAGGTGGAATGCTGCCTGAAGAAAGACATTTTGCAGACAAATTGATTGCCCAGTATGCATCAGGACGTTTTGGCGTTTCAGCGGAGTATCTAAACAACGCAGAAGCTGTTGAAATAAAAATAGGTCAAGGAGCAAAATCAGGTATGGGGGGACATTTGCTTTCCCATAAGGTAACTGCAGAAGTGGCTAAAGTCAGAAATATTCCAGAGGGAACCTCTGCATTAAGCCCTGCAAGACATATGGATATTGTCGGTCCTGAGGATTTAGGCATGAAAATCAACCAATTGCGGGAAATTACCGATTGGAAAGTGCCTATAATTGTTAAATTTGCATCAGGTAGAGTGGAACAAGATGTTAAGATTGCAGCAAAGGCAGGTGCAGATATAATTGTAGTTGACGGTATGCAGGGAGGAACCGGTGCTGGGCCTGAAGTGGTTACAGAACATGCAGGTATTCCTACAATAGAAGCAATAGTGAAGGCTGATGACGCTCTTAAGGACATTAATTTAAGAAGTGAAGTAAGTCTTGTAGCTGCAGGCGGAATAAGGTCTGGTGCTGATGTAGCAAAAGCTATTGCTTTAGGTGCAGATGCTGTTTATATTGCTACATCTGCATTGATTTCCATAGGATGTAAAGTTTGCCAGTCCTGTTCTGAAGGCATTTGCCCTAAAGGAATTGCTACACAGGATAGGGTCTTGAGAAGAAGATTGGACCCTATTAGAAAAGGACAGCAAGTTGCAAACTATATAGAAGCAATGACACAGGAAGTAACTTCCTTGACTCAACAGGCAGGAAACACAGATATTGAAAATCTTGAACGTCAAGATTTGGTTGCATTGACAATGGAAGCTTCACAATTAACAGGAGTACCAATGGTAAGAAATTAAATTAAGATTAGGGGAATTATTATGGCTGCATTTGAAAGAATTAAATCAGGGATTCCAGGGCTTGATGAAGTTTTAGATAATATTCGTTTAGGGGATAACGTAGTTTGGAATGTTACAAACCTAAATGAATTCTCTTACTTTGTCGATCCTTATGTCAAACAGGCGAAAGAGGATAAGAGAAACTTGATATACATCAGATTTGCTAATCATCATCCGTTGATTGAAATGACAGAAGAAGACTTCAGACTCCTTGAAATTGAACAGAATAATACTGAAACAGATTTCGCTATGATTGAAAGGGATGGAATCAAGATATATCTTGTTAATCCCTATAATCAATTCGAAACATTCACCTTAGAAGTTCATAGAATTATAGAAAAGGAAGGGGTTGATGCATTTTATGTCTTTGACTGCTTAAGTGACCTTCAGGCGGTTTGGTCAACAGATTTGATGATGGGAAATTTTTTTAAGGTTACCTGTCCATTTTTATTCCAATTGGATACTGTAGCATATTTCCCAATCATTCGTGGAAGGCATTCATTTGATGCTATAGCTAAAATTCGTGAGACTACTCAGCTATTTTTGAATGTACACTCAAATTCTCCAGATGAGGTTTATGTATCTCCTCTTAAAGTGTGGAACAGATATTCTCAAACCATGTTCTTAGGGCATAAATTCAATCCAAGAACAGGTTTTGTTAAGGTTCTCCAGGATGGTCAGGAAGTAAGCAAATACTATAGGACCATCAATGATTCAGATAAGCATCAAAACGGACAGATTCTTGACAGTTGGGAAAGGTATATGCTTCAAGTTAGGATGATGTATGCTGAAGGTCGGAATATCGATGATGAATGCGACAAGATTTGTGAACTGATGATGACAAAAGATGAGAAGATGCTCTCAAAAATAAAGGAATACTTTACTTTTGAGGATTATATCACCATCTATGACCGTCGTGTAGGAAGTGGATTAGTAGGCGGTAAATCCTGCGGTATGCTTCTTGCAAGAAAGATAATAGAAAAGGAGCGTCCTGACATATATGCCAATCTTGAACCTGACGATTCATTTTACATTGGCTCCGATCTCTTTTACACATACATCGTTTCAAATGACTTATGGGACCTTCGGGTAAAGCAAAGGACCAAGGAAGGATACTATAAGTATGGCAAAGAGTTGGAGGAAGCTCTTAAAAATGGTACTTTTTCAGATGAGATTAAGAAGGGATTCATACAGATATTGGATTATTTTGGACAAAACCCAATTATCGTTCGCTCAAGCAGTTTCCTTGAAGATGGATATGGAAATGCATTTGCAGGAAAATATGAATCAGTCTTCTGTGTTAATAGGGGCAGTCTTGAAGAGCGTTTGGCAGCCTTTGAAGAGGCGGTAAAAGTGGTATATTCAAGTACAATGAACATCTCCGCTTTGGAATATAGGAAAATAAATGATTTGGATGATACTGATGAACAGATGGCTCTTTTGGTTCAAAGAGTTTCTGGTTCATATTATGGGGACTATTTCTTCCCAACTGCTGCAGGTGTAGGATTTTCATACAGCCCATATTCTCCACTTCCTGATATGGACAATAGCAAAGGAATGCTTAGGCTTGTGATGGGCCTTGGTACAAAAGCTGTTGACAGGACAAAAAAGGATTATCCTAGAATAGTCAATCTTGACAAGCCTAAAGTTACTATGATGAAGGACATAAGGGAAAAGCATAGATATTCCCAACATTACCTTGATGTAATTGATTTAAAGGATATCAGCTTGCATGACATTCCTGTTGATGAAGGTTTGGAGATTATTCCAAGATATGCAAAGAGGGCTCTTGTTGAGCATGACCATGAAGCTGAGAGAATGTTCCGTGATAGGGGTCAGCGCCGTGAAATCGTCTTTGTTAATTGTGAAGGGCTTGTAAAGAATCCTGAATTCATTGAAGAGATGAAGGAAATCATGAATACTTTAGAAAATGCATATGATTATCCTGTTGACATAGAATATACTGTTAATGTTGGAGAGGATAATTTATTCAATATAAACCTATTGCAATGTAGGCCTCTCCAGGTTTCAATAAACAATGAGGCCATTGAAATGCCTGAAGATAAGAACGTCTTCTTCCATATTAAGGAATCTTCAATGGGCATGTCAAGAAAGAATGAAATAGGCACAATCTGTTATGTGGATCCTCGAAAGTATTATGAATATCCTTATGCTCAAAAAAGTTCAATATCTCATGTAATCAATGATGTGAATGCATATTGCAAGGAAAATGGCAAGACTGCAATTTTAATAGTTCCTGGAAGAATTGGCACATCATCTCCTGAGTTAGGAATTCCAGTGGTATTTGCTGACATTAGCCATTTCTCTGCAATTCTTGAGGAATCATACAGTGAAGTTGGATATATGCCTGAATTGTCCTTTGGTAGCCATATGTTCCAAGACTTAGTGGAAGCTGAAATATATTATGGCGCATTGTTTGAAAATGAAAAAAAGATAGAATTCAATAAGGATATGATTTATGATTATCAAAATATCCTAAAGGATATAAATCCTAATCTAAATGAGGAGATATATGATATGGTGCATGTCATAGACTTTGAAGACCCTGCAGAGTTCTATCATGACATGAATAAGGATGAGACATTGTGTATTTTTAAATAATTGGTTTCATTAATGAATTTGAGGATGTTTTTTATCATCGATTAAATAAAATTTATATTTTAAAACATTATTGTTTTTGGGTAGGTGGGTGGGACATATGCCTTTACATTATTCTTTTTTTCCACAAAAAAGAATTGTAAAATAAAACCAAAACATAGGACAAATTTGGATGTGATTGATGATCCTATCTGAATTTTTAGAGTTATTTTTTTAGGTAGGATTATTTATCACATTTTTTATATAAAAATAATCTTTTTTTTAAAAAAAGAATAGGGTATTATAATTATTTTTTTTTAAAAAAATAATTGGAGATTATAACTTTTCGTAGGAATCTCCATTTACTTTATAGCTTGGTTTTAGAATAGTGAATGTTTGAATAACATCTACAAATGATTTTACAGTAGCTTGATCTCTATTGTTTTTGGTGTACAATTCAAGATTGTATAGGTTATTGTCCTTTAATATAGAGAACTGCTCTATTTCCAAGCCTTCTTTTGTAGTGTAGAAGACATCCCAAATGTCTTGAGTGTCCATTTTTTCCAATGCAGATTGCTGAATCTCGCATCCCTTTGATTTTAAGTCCTCTTCAATTGCAGTTTTCAAATCATCAATGTTATCAATGAGGCATGGTTGGGTTGAAATCTTGACAATAGCGTTATTTGATCTATTAAAAAGCATAATGTCTGTAAATTCATCTTCTTCTTCACTTGGAAGCTCTTGCCAAGCAAATGGATATTCAAAGCAGACGTATTTGTTGTTGAATCCTCTTTTCATTTTGCTTAAGACTTCTTCATCACTCATCATATCTGGAGTTTTTGTAGCGCTTTTGCTTAAGTCAAGTTCAAATCTTTCTTTATTGTTTTTTACCATCTTTACACCTTTTTTATGAATTAAATTTATTATATTTTCTTCTGTTATTTGAATAAGTATTATTTCTTTTTTTCATTGTTTATGATTTGTTTAATATTTTACTTGTATTTAAATAAACTATTTATATTAAGTTTAAAGCTATAAAGTTAAAAATCATTTCATAGACCATAATTAAGCCAATTCCTCCTAAAATGCCTGTAATAAAACGCAATGTGTTATTGCTTTCTCTCATTTCAAATAATTGGGTTGTTCCATCTATTGCAGAGGGAATTAGAAGAATAATTCCTATTAGCATTGTTGTGAGGTTATATGGCAAAGGGAAGTATTTAAATAGGATTATGCAAGCTATTCCGCTTATGTAAAATCCTGTACATCTTGCACATACTGGAAATTGATGTCCTTTATAAAAGAAGCTTCTCTCAGGCCGTCTATGGCAAATGTAATCAAACACACTCATTTTAACCCTTCAATATGTTATTATTAAGAATTTTAAAGTTTATAGTAGTTCATATTCATTACTTACTTTATTTTTTTTCTTTTTTTTTATTTAATTGCTTAAGCAACTGTTAAAATAACTGTAAGAATCAATAATACTATAAGAACTCCACAACAGCTTTCATTTTTATTTAAAGTGTTTTCTTCACCATTCTCTTCAAAATAATAATTATACATCAAATATTCTTCAGGATCCAGTCCGTCCATCATCTCACCCCAATTTTTAAATTATTTTTAGTTTTATCTTTTTCAACAGAATATATTTTGATACAATTTATTTAAGATAAATTTATATGTTTTTAAAATATTATATTTTATTAATGATATTTAATATTATTTGATTTGATATTTTATATACTGTGTTGATAAATGATTATTTAGCTATTTTTATTTTATAATTTTGTGGTGTTTTAGATGGCAAGAAGAGGAGAAAATGAATTTGATTTTTTAGGACTTTATATTGAGGAGATTAATGGAAAAGAAGATAAGTCTAATGGTGCTATTAAATTAAGGGAAGATTCAATTTTCATTGAAAAAAGAAGCCGATTGAATGGAAAGGTTAAGGACTCTTTTGAAGTTGCTTATGATGATATAGTCAGTGATGGTGTTGATCGCCCTGCTAAAAATAGGCTTGTAATTCAATTTAAAGATAGAAAGGTTTCCTTAAAGACAATTGATTATGAAATGCTTGATGTTTTGGAAGATAAGCTCTTTGATATTATAGAAGGCCCTCAAGATGTTCCTCAAGATGTTCCTCAAGCGCCTCAGACTGTAATTGCAGCTAAGTCTGAAGAGAAAATAAGTGAAATAGACATTCCAGACCAAATCAGAAAGTATCATGACTTGTATAAGGAAGGCATTATCTCTGAGGAAGAGTTTGAAAATAAGAAAAAAGAGCTTTTAAGTTCTTAAGCTCTTCTTTTTGTTTTTTTACTATTAAATTATATTAAATTTATGAAAAATTTATAAAATTTAACTTTTTAAAAATTAAAATTTCTATCAGATAAATGTCTAAAAAACAAAATAGTTAAATAAGATAAATGATAATATATAATATTGTTGTTTTATATGTAAATTAATGGGGCCCGTAGCTCAGTCTGGCAGAGCGCTTGGCTCTTAACCTTGTTGTCGCGGGTTCAATCCCCGTCGGGCCCGTTATTTTTATTCTTATACTTTTTTTTAAAATTTTTATTTAACAAGATTTTTATCTAGTTTTTTTACTTAGTTAAACATTTATCTAACAAAGCATTCTTTAACATTTTTATTAATTTAAAAACTTTTTTTTACATTTTAAGACGTTTATATTTTATTCATTCAATCGTCTCTCTACCTTTTTATTAAGATCATCAATCACTGATTTTATATTTTCATCTTTAGTCAAGTCATAAGCAATGTTAAAATAATATAATGCTGGAACCACTTTCTTTGCTTCATCTAATTGGAATCCAAGGTTTTTGCAAATGGTGATTACTTCTATTCCCGCTTCATAAGGGAGTCCTTTTGATTTAAGGAATTGTCTGCATTCCTCTGTGGTGCTGATCTTAATTGCTTCTGGAAGTTTTTCATTCAATTTGGATATTCTACTATTAATTTCAGTTAATTCTTCTTCTGCAAGATTAGATCTATCATCGTAATCTTCGCTTATATTCTTTAGGCAAATAGCTATTTTTAGATTTTCTTTAATCTTCTCTTCATTATCTTGATTTTCATCTGCAATCTTTAAAAAGTAATATGATAAGTTTCTAAATGACTTGGATAGGTCTTCAGGGTAATAAGCTATCTTAAATGATTCCATAGTCAATTTATAAAATTCTTCAATATTGCCTTCTCTCTTTGCTATTTCTCCTAATCCGAAGTTTGCCTTAATGTTTATTGGATTATAATTATGGGATAATTCGAAGCTCTTTTTTGCGTCATCCATATCACTGCGATAAAGAAATATCTCTCCGCAGTTAGAATATAATGTTGAATAATCAAGAATTAGCGGAATTTTATTTCTTATTTCCTTTTTTATTAATATCTGGAAAAGAAGCTCTTCAAGAAGATTTTTAAATACATATTCTCCTTCAATATGTTCCTTATTCAAATCAACATTTTCTTTTACAGTTTGATATGCTGTTTTATAATCATTTTGGTCTATCGCTTCTTGAATCTCTTTAATTGTTTCTGTAATTGGCTTTATTATCATATTATCCCCAATGAATTTTTATCTTTATTTCATTTTTTTAAATATCAATTAGTATGATTTTCATTGTAAAATATTAATTATTATTATAATATAAATTATTATTTATTTCTAATGATTATTTCTAATGTTTTTCTCTAAT
>CAMODR010000007.1 GCA_946611495.1 uncultured Methanobrevibacter sp.
ATTATCCTTACATGATTTCTCTTGCTATCCGTACCAATCCATTCGATAGCGAAGCGGACGTTCATGTAAAAGAATAATTTTTATTATTTTTTTCTTTTTTTTCTGAATTTTTAATTATTTTGTTTTTCTTCTTTTAAGTTTATTTTAATTATTTTTTTAATTTTAATTTTATTTTTAGTTCTTTTTTTAATTTTTATATATTATTGATTTTTCTTATTTTAATTTTATTTTAGTTCTTTTTTTAATTTCTATTCAGCACTTTTAATTTTTTTTATTTAGTAATCTATTTTAAGCTTTTTTTATTTTTTACTCCCCATTTTCCTATTGTTTTTTATTATTTTTGCTTTTTTATTTCATTATTCATTTCTTTTAACTGTATTCTTTTAATACTTAATTATATTAATCATTTCAATGGTTTAAATCAATTTGAATAAATTAAAAATATTCCTATATATATGAATAAATATAAATAGTATTTAAATAATAAATAATAATACTATCTTTAAAAGTAAATTTTAGGCAAAATAAGATATTAAATATTATTTAATCAAAATTTAACTAACTATTGTATATCATTAATTAAATAATAACTTTATTCTTAAAAGACATGTATTTGTAGTGATTAGTGTACTAAATTAGCCTTTTATTAAAATTTAGTATTCTTAAATATTAAAAAGGGACTTAAAATGAAGCAAAAGTCTGTAGGTAGGGTTGAAACAAAATATTTTACTATTGATGAAGATTTAAAATTAACTTCAGGAAAGACATTAAGCAATGTAGAGCTTGCTTATGAAACTTATGGGGAGTTAAATTCCGCTAAAACCAATGCTATTCTAGTCTGCCATGCTCTTACTGGAGATGCTCATGCTGCAGGTTGGCATTCAGGTGATGCTAAACCTGGATGGTGGGAAATAATCATAGGTCCTGGAAAGGCATTGGATACTGATAAATACTTTGTTATCTGTTCTAATGTTTTAGGTGGTTGTAAAGGTTCTACTGGTCCTGCATCAATCAATCCGAAAACAGGAAAGGAATATGCTCTTGATTTTCCAATCATCACAATAGAAGATATGGTTCATGCTCAAAAGAAGCTTATTGATCACTTAGGAATTGAAAAATTACATGCAGTAATTGGAGGTTCCATGGGTGGTATGCAAGCATTGCAATGGACAGTTTCCTATCCTATGATGATGAAAAAGGCAAGTATCATTGCCACCACACCGAGATCATCCCCTCAACAAATCGCTTTTAATGAGGTAGGAAGACAATCCATTATTTCAGATCCTTACTGGAATAACGGTGAATATTACGATAAGGAAAAGAGACCACAATCTGGATTGGCTGTAGCTCGTATGATAGGCCATATCACTTATCTTAGTGATGAGTCAATGTACCTTAAATTCGGAAGGGATTTGCAGGATAAGGATGAGTTAAGCTATGATTTTACCCTTGATTTCCAAGTGGAAAGCTATTTGCACCATCAAGGAGCTACATTTGTCAAGCGTTTTGATGCAAATTCATACTTATACATTACAAAGGCAGTAGATTATTTCGACCTATCCGTGGATGGGTCATTGCCTGATGGATTAAAGAAAATCAAGTCAAAAATACAAATAATTGCTGTAGATTCAGATTGGCTATACCCTGTTGACCAGTCTAAAGACTTACTTACCGCACTTCAGACAATTGGAGCAGAAGTTAGCTATAATGAAGTCAAATCCAATTATGGACATGATGCATTCCTTTTAGAGAATGGACAAATGAACTTCCTTTTAAACAATTTCCTATCTGAAAATATAGTGGATGACCTAATGAAGACTGACATTCCAACAATTTCCCATAATGCTACAATTAAGGACGCAGCTAACATCATGTTCGATAATGAGGTTACTCACCTTCCAGTAGTGGATAATGATGATAAGTTGCTTGGAATAGTTACTGCATGGGACTTATCTAAGTCTATTGCTAAGGATTGCAGTCAATTAGAGGAAGTTATGACTAGAAATGTTCGTTATTGTAAGTCTACAGACTCAATTGAATATATTGCAAGACAAATGAAAAAATATGACATTTCATGCTTGCCTGTAATCGATGATGATGGCTCTGTAGAAGGAATAATAACTACAGATCAAATTAGTCATTTGATTTCAGCTTATTAAATGAGTTATTTTTCTTATTTTAAGATATAACTCTTCTTTTTTTATTATTTTTAATTTAAATTAATTTTTCTATTTTTAATCCTTTTTACTTTAACTTTCATTAGGCTTTTTCTATTTTTAATCCTTTTTACTTTAACTTTCATTAGGCTTTTTCTATTCTTATTATTTGGATATTTACTATCTTTTTTAAAATCAACTTTTAAATTTCACATCAATTTATCAATGAAAAATCAATTTTATCAAGTAAAGTAAAAATTGATTTAATCTCGTATCAAGATTGATAAAAGACAAATAGGCTTTTTTTAACTTAACATACTACTTTATATACTACATTTTAAAGAAAAGTTATTATATGAACTTTAATTTAAATTTAAAAAAATATTTTTAATTATTTTATTTAACTTATGAATAAAAATTTCTAATATTTTTTCATATAAAAATAAAATAGAAATTGTGTATAATACGTTTATTTGTACTGAAAATGGTTAAAAAGATTTTTTAAAGCATTTATTGTTTATAAAAATGCGGAGGTAAGAAAGTGGAAGATTTGGTTTATGAAAATGATGAAATGAAAGAAAAAGTCGAAAATATTATGTTAAGACGATTGAAATTGCTTTATGGCATTGAGATTAAAGACATGAATATTCTTAACATTTCTATAGGCAAAACAAGCGATGAGCCTAGCGTAAGAATAGTCCTAATTGATTCAAGCCATGAAGAGGAATGCGTTAGAGTATTTGAAATAGTATAGGAGGAATCATATGAGTGCAAATTATAATTATCTAATAGAAACTTCAAAGGAAATCACAGAAAAAGGATTATTAAATCTTATTGCAAGAACATTTGATGTGGATACTGCAGGCCTAACAGTAGAAAACATAGAATCATTTACAGATGAAAATGGTGACAATTATGTTATAACTTGCTCAAAAGAAGAAGGAGATACACGTACCATAAAGGTATTTCATGCATATGGTTAAATATATTACTTTCTAATTTCTTATATGGCTGTTTATATTCCTTTATAAAATATTAAGTTTCCTAATTAATAATTAACTTTTTATAGTTTTATTAATAAAAATTATTATATTATAGATAGGGAAATTTTAATATGACTGAGAAAAATCAATGGGATAATTCCATTTCATTTATTTTTGCTATGATTGGGGCCGCTGTTGGACTTGGTAATATATGGCGTTTCAGTTATGTATTGTACTCTAATGGTGGGGGAGCATTTTTCATTCCTTACTTTATAGCAATTTTTATTATGGGAATTCCTTTTTTAATACTTGAATATGGTGTAGGATTTAGTTTTAAAGAATCCTTCTCGAAGATTTTAAAGAAAATAGATGGTCGTTTAGAAATTATTGCATGGATTCTGGTTCTGTTTGTTTTTATTGTAGTAATTTATTATATGGTTATTCTGAGTTGGGATTTAGTATATCTTCTGACAAGTTTCTCATTTGGTTGGGGAGCTGATACAGCAGCTTACTTTACAAATACTGTCGGAGGAAGTGCAGATTTAGCCAAAGGAGGTATTTTCCTCGTACCAACCACAATTTGTGTAATTTTAATGTGGATAGTATTATGGTATGTTTCACACAAGGATGTTGAAAAGGGTATTGGAAAGGTATCAAAGGTTCTTATTCCTGCATTGTTCATTATTATGGCAATTATAGTCATATATGCTCTTACATTGCCAGGTCATATGATTGGAATAGACGCTTTGCTACGTCCAAAGTGGAGTATGCTTTTGGATATTAATATTTGGCTTGCTGCATTCGCTCAAATTATCTTCTCATTAAGTATGGGTCAAGCTATTGCACTCACATATGCTAGCTATCTTCCTAAGGCATCCAAATTGACTGATAATGTATTGATCGTTGTCGCTTCCAACTCTGCATTTGAAATATTCACTGCATTTGGAGTATTTTCCATCCTTGGATATATGTCTTTAAACTCTGGAATGGCTTTAAGCAAATTAGTTACAGAAGGTACTGGACTTGTATTTATTGTATTCCCAATGATTTTCAATGTAATGGGTACAATGGGTAGAATTTTAGCTCCGCTTTTATTCTTGGCAATACTCTTTGCTGGAATAACTTCCGCTTTAGGATTTTTCGAACCTATGCTAAGCTCTACCAGCAGTAAATTTGGATTGAGCCGTAAGAAAACTGCAACCATACTATCAATTATAGGATGTATATTTTCAGTGCTCCTTACAACTGGAATCAGCAGTTATCTTGTTGCAATCATTGATTCATTTGTAAATGAATTCGGTATTCTTCTTTTAATAGGAGTTCAATGTATCATATTTGCTTGGATTTATGGCATAGATCACTTTATTCCAATATTGAATGAAAATGGAATATTGAAGGTAGGCACAAAATGGACCTTTGTAATTAAGTACCTATTGCCAATAGCACTCTTTGTAATGTGGGCATATGGTATATTTGTATTGTTCACAAGCGCAGCAACCTTCGAGATAATTATAGATTTAATGATAATAGTTGCAGTTCTTGTGATAGGTTTTATTTTAACCAAATTGAGTCCAAGAGAAGCTGAAAGTGAATAATATTTCTCTTCTCTTTTTTTAATTTTTATATCTATTTTTTACTTATTTCTAAACATTATAAACTTATTTTATTTTAATTTTTTAGTTCTTTTGTTTCTTTTTTTCAATTTTATGTGTATTTTATTTTAATTTTCAATTTAGTTTTTATTTAATAAATTTTATATTATTAAAAAAACTATTATTAATTAATTAAACTAATTTTAAATGATTAAAAGTGAAAAAAATGAATATTGCAGAACAAGAATATAACAATGAAGACAAGATATTTACCAAATCTTTCTTTCTCATATTTGGAGCATTATTATTTACAGCCCTTGTAATGTATGCATTGATGTCTACAGTTACTGAATATGCCAGCTCTATGGGATCTTCTGCAACTATAGCAGGCCTTGTATCTGGAATATATGTATTTGGAGGGCTTTGCTCAAGAATATATTCTGCAAATGCTTTAGAAAAGAAGGACTGGAAAAAATTAGCCCTTATCTTTTTGTCTATTCACTTTTTAGCATGTATCCTATACTTTTTTGTAAATGATGTAAATCTTTTAATAATAGTCAGATTTATTCATGGTCTAGGATTTGGTGCTTCTGCAAATGCAATTGTAACAATTGCAAGTTCAATTCTTCCTAAGAAGCGTTTTGGAGAAGCTTTTGGATACTTTATGTTAGGAACTACCATTGCAGTTGGTTTAGGTCCATACATTAGCGGATTCTTCTATGACAATTGGGGATCTGTAGGCAGTTTCCTGCTTGCTACAGTCTTTTCAGCTATAGCTTTAGTAAGCGTATTCTTGCTTGATTTATCTAATGTCGGTCAAAATGCTTCTGATGATAATGAGAATGCTGATTCTAAAGAATATGGTCTTGGTGATGAAAACAATATTAATTCCTTTGAAAACAAGCAAAACTATGGGATATTAGATAAAATATTCGAAAGAAAAGCCATTCCAGTATCTCTTTTCACTGCTTTAACAAGTCTTGGATATGTATCAATATTATCATTTTATAGGCTTTATGCAGTGGAAGTGGATCTTGTAAGCGCATTTTCCATATTCTTTTTAATCTATTCAGTTGTATTAGTGGCATCCAGACCTATTGCAGGTAAAATTCAGGATAAAAATGGAGATAAGATTGTCTGTATTATTGGAATTGTGGCACAAACAATTGGTCTTTTCCTAATTGCTTATGCACCATCAACTATAACTGTATTCATATGCGCAGTATGTGCAGCTTTAGGATTCGGTACATTAAATTCAGCTTGCACAACAATTGTAACAAGAAACTCTTCCTTAAATCGCCGTCCTTATGCCATTTCAACATTCTTCATATTCTGTGATGGCACTATGGGATTCGGACCTGCATTGCTTGGTTCCTTTGTAAGTGCAAGTAGTGGATATGCTCCAATTTACTTTATTTCATCTTTCATTACTCTCTTAGCACTTCCTATCTGTTTATATGCTTTAAGAGACTAGTTCAAGCCTATTAATTACTATTTTTGAGCATTTTTTTAATTCATTTTTTTTTTTAATTTCTATTTATGTTGCTATTTATATTTGGTTTAAATAAATAAAAACAATTTAATTTAGTTAAAACTAAAAATGAATAAAACATTAAATCTATAAAAAATTCATATTATTTTAATTTTAATATAAATAATTAAAATTTAATTTATTAAAGAATAATCGATTTTTATCAATTTTAAATCACAAAGAATAAATATATAAATGATTAAATATAGGATTATAGTTATTAAATTATCATAATAATCTATTTTTAAGAATTAGAATGAAGAGTTTATTTTTGGTTCATTTTAATAAAATCAATAGAATTTATTTTGATGATTTAAGGATTATAAACAAAAAAGGTGATAATATGGACCTTATTTTAATTTTATTAATTGCTATAATAATTATAATTATTATTGCAGTTATAGTCCTTTACAACGGACTAGTCACTGCAAGAAACAAAGTTAAAAATGCATGGGCTCAAATTGATGTTCAATTAAACAGAAGAGCAGATTTGATACCTAATTTAGTCGAAACAGTTAAAGGATATGCAGGTCATGAAAAAACTGTATTTGAAGATGTAACTGCTGCAAGAGCAGGATTAATGAATGCAAATGGCGTAAAAGAAATTAGTGAAGCTAACAATCAATTGTCCAGCACATTAAAAACATTATTCGCTGTTGCTGAAAACTATCCTGATTTGAAAGCTAATGAAAACTTCAAGGATTTGCAAGCTCAATTATCCCAGACAGAAGATAAGATTGCTTATTCCAGACAGTTCTATAATGACTGCGTATTAATGTATAATAATAAATGTGAAACCTTCCCAAGCAGCATATTTGCAGGCATGTTTAACTTTAAGCAAGCTGACTTCTTTGAAGCTGCTGGTGAAGCTAGATCTGTACCTAAAGTTGAATTCTAATTTATTAAAAGCATAATCATTAGCAGATAATTGTTATTTTTAATAAGTATCTCTATTTATTGAAATAATTGTTACTTGATCTAACAATTGTCTCTAATTTATTGAAATAATTGTTACTTATCTAACAATTGTCTCTAATGATCAAATAATAATAATTAAACTCTAAAATTAAAGAAATTTAATTTTAAGGAGCTAAAAATGAATTTCAAACAAAAGACACTTATAATTCTTTTGATAAGCATATTCCTTCTAGCATCAATTTCAGCAGTATCGGCTGTTGATTATTCTCTCTCAAAGGCTAAAATGGATGTCTATGTCCAGGATGATGGATTATTAAGTGTAAATGAAGCTATCACATATCACTTTGATAGCAGCGCTAATGGTGTCTATAGGGAAATTCCCCTAAAAAGCGGCCAAACCATAGAAAACCTGGAGGTTTATGTGGATGGGGCTTACGGCGAGTATGTAGTTTATAATGATGGGAATAAGAAGGTAATTAAAGTCTATCTTTATAAAGACTCATCTAAAAAACAAAAGATATCCTCTGGAACTCGTGTCAAGCTAGTCCTTAAATATGACATGACCAATGTTGTAAAAATCTACAATGATGTAGGAGAAATACAATATAAGGTCTGGGGTGACGAATGGGAAGAGGATTTAAATCAGCTGAATGCCACTGTCCATTTCCCAGATGACACCAAGATTCAATATTGGTGGATCAATCCATACAACAATAATGCTGAAACCTCTTGGTCTGGAGACACCTTGAAAATCACTTCAGATGGAGTCTCTTCCGGCCATTATATTGAAGCAAGGGCTATAATTCCTTTAAGTGAATTTGACTCAAATGCTCCATATGCAAGACATATCAATAAAAATGGAAAGGATGAAATAATCAAGATACAAGAGGACGATAAAAAATCTCAAGAGACCTTAAACACAATCACATCCATTTTTGATGTAATAATGGTTCTTTTATGTGCCATTCCAGGCATAATATACCTTAAATTCGGAAGAGAGCCTAAGACTGACTATCAAGCCATATACGAGCATGAGCCTCCAACAGATGATCCTCCTGCATATGTAAATGCAATGATTGGAACATTATCTAAAAATGTTGGGGAGGTAAACCAACAAGGTTTCCAAGCCACAATCATGGATTTGATTGATAAGGGAAAATTAGGAGTTGAATCAGAGCAAGACACTGAGTTTTCAAAAACCACATTCCTTACTGTAAAGTCAACTCAAGGCCTTGAGAGATATGAAAGGGAACTTATTCAAATTCTTCAAAGGTTTGAGATTAACGGCAGAATCAACTTAAGCTATATGCAGGACAGTCTTAAATCAGAATCAAGTGCAAGGTCTTTCCAAACTGCTTATGAAAGCTGGTGTGAAAACTTTAAGAGTGAATATCTTCCAGAGGAAAAATTCAAACAATACTTTGATGAGACAGGCTCTGACTATATGGGCTTTTTCGCTTTAGCTGCAATAGCATTAGCAATAATTGCCTTTGCAATTTCATTCTTCTTTGATTTTGGAAACAGCGGATTGACTATGGTTGTTGCTGTAATACTTGGTATTGTCGGAATCGCTTCATTGATGCTTCCTTCAGGAATAGGCGGAAAGTACACCTATGAAGGAAAGCTCTATGAGGAAAGATGGAAGAAGTTTAAGAAGTTCTTAGAAGACTATTCACTTATTAAGGAACATCCTCCAGAATCAATTGCAATCTGGAATAGGTATCTGGTTTATGCAACTGCATTAGGTGTGGCTGATGAGGTTTATAAGGCTATGAAAATGGATGTTTATAATGGACTAAGTGATGATGATTACTATTATAGGTCTAATGACCTGTTCATGTTCTATTACTTAGGAGGACATCATTTCATTAATGATTCATTCTCTACAGCATCTTCTACCATATCTGCTGCAGATAACAGCTCTGTAGGTGGAATCGGTGGAGGTTCCGGTGGTGGAGGTGGAGGCGCATTCTAGTGTCTCCATTCATTAATCCTATCTTTTAACTTATTAATTTATTTTATTTTCTCTTTTTTATTTTCTTTACTTTTTTTATATTTTTATTCTTATTTTTTCAGCATTCTTTTTTTATAGTATACTCTATTTTATTTTTTTAGCATTCTTTTTTTAAAGTAATACTCTATTTTATTTTTTATGTATTACTTTTTTATTATCGTCTTTTTGTTTTTTATTACCATTTATAAAGAATATTACCTTTTTATCAGATTTTAATTGTTTTGTAATAAGAAAAACTTTAAATAAGTATTACTCCTTATATTTATTTAGATAATAATACTTTTTATGAGATTTTTATTATTTTATATCGCTGTGTTACCTATTAAAATTAAATTATCTAAATGTTTCATAAAGTATTATTATTGGGTTTAAGTAAGTATAACTACTTCCCTCCTATATTCATAAGATATTTTTATAATGATCCCTAATAAAAGTTTATTTGAATCTAAAATCACTACAATCAATTTATTTAACAAAACACAATTATAAAAATTTAATCTTTACACAAAACATTATCTTATTAAGGATTATTATAATTATATCTTATTATTTTGCTCTTTTTTTACTGTTTCGTTATAAAATGCTTATTTTATTTTCATTATATTTATTTTTTAAATTTTTTTCTTATTTTATTTTCATATGTGCTGTTTTTTAAATAATTTTCTTATTTTTCATTCATTATTTAAGCTAATTTTAAATATTGATTAAAATAAAATTATATCTAGTAAATAGGTGTAATCATGTTTAACATAACAAAGAAAATTGGTAGGGAAAAATCAGTTATACTTCTTGCTGCAGTTGTCTCATTCGTAACTGCATTCTTAGCAAACATCTCTGTAGCTCTTCCATTAATCGCTAGAGAGTTGGCAATGAGTAATATCATACAGAACTGGGTTGCTACAATCTTCCTTCTTCCAATTGCTATGCTATCAATTCCTTTCGGTAAAGTCACCAGCAAATATGGACTTAACAAGTCACTAGTAGTTGGAATAATACTTACAATACTGGGAATTATTCTTGCCTGCTTTTCCACAACAAGCGAGCTACTTCTCATATCACGTTTCATACAAGGTATAGGAACTGCATTAATAAATGTTACATCTATGGCTTTAATAGTTTCTGCAGTCCGTCCTGAACGTCGTGGACAGGCATTAGGATTGAATATTGCAGGAGTTTATATAGGGCTCTCATCTGCTCCTGTTATAGGTGGATTTGTAATCTATTACCTTGGTTGGCAGAGCATATTCTATGTAATGCTTATTCCATTAATCCTATCAATCTATCTCTCATTGGCATTAGGAGAGGAATGGAAAATGTATGATGGTTCCATTGATAAATTAGGGTCCATAATTTTCTCAATAGGAATACTATTCTTTATCTATGGATTCACTATAATCAACACATTCACTGGACTGGCCCTATTGATAATAGGTTTGGCTTTCCTAATTGCCTTTGCTTATTATGAAATGAGGTGCAATAATCCTGTATTTGAAGTGAGACTCTTGAAGAATTCTAGGTTCTCCTCTTCAAATATTGCATCCTTAATCAGTTATCTTGCAACTTTTGTAATCACATATGTATTGACCTATCATTTTCAATATATTATGGGATTTGATTCACAACTGTCAGGCATACTCCTGATTGTGACACCTGTGATGATGGCAATCCTGGCACCGATTGCAGGCAGATTGTCTGATAGGATAGATCCTCAAAAGCTTGCTGCAATAGGTATGGGATTTGTAACAGTGGCAATAGGCATATTATGTTTCTTAAGCGAATCAACTCCATTATATTTGATATTGATTGCAATGTTCCTTCAGGGAATCGGTTATGGGCTTTTCTCAACTCCAAACACAAATGCGATTATGAGTTCAGTTCCAAAGGAAGAGACTTCTACAGCTTCTGCAACACTTGCATCAATGAGGGTTATAGGACAGACTTTAAGCTTAGGAATGCTTACAGTCATATTCGCTTCAATCATGGGCTCTGTTGCTATAGTTCCTAAATACTATCCTCTCCTTATGGAAAGCTCTAGAATGTCTTGTATTGTATCTGTAGTATTATGTGTGATTGCTGTCATTGCTTCCCTTGTAGGATTAAAGTCAGATGATGGCTATGAGACTTAATTGAAAATTAATCTTATACGATGTCTATGAGACTTAATTAAAATTTAATTTATTTTTTTCTTTATTAATTGCTTATTTTTATTTTTTATTTTTTTATTTTAACTTTTTTTAATTGTCTTTTTTTAAAATCAATTTATTAAATTACTGTTTACTATGGCTAAAAAATAGTAAAAATAATACAAAGCTTTATAAGTGACGGTGCCTTTATTATGTATGGTGATAAAATGATTGTTAAAAAAAGTTCAAAAAAACATAGTGAAGGACCAACAATAGACGTAACTCCCCTTATGGCAGCATTTTTCTTAGGATATATGAAGTCTGAGAATGGTGATAAGATCTCAGATGAAAATATCAAAGACTTATATGAAGGGGCTTGTTACTCTATGGGAATAAGTCCAGTAGAAGATATATCTGAGTTCTTTAATGAATTATTCAGCCCAAAAAAGAAAGTTGAGGTTGATTTGGAAAATAGTTATTATAATTAAATAACTATTTAACTTTTTTTAGATAGTAATTAAAATTATTATCATTTTTTTTGATTTTAAGCGTTTATTATTTCTTAATATTCCTTCGGAGGAATACATACTATTTTTTCTTAGTATTCCATTTGGGTAATGATATATGAATTCATATAAAATTCATATAATTCCTTGTTGTTCTTACAAATTTTAGCCATATGATCCCTAATCTTATTTTTCTTCTCTTCAAGCTCATAAAATGTAAAGCCATTATTGTCCTTTATTTCAAATGCCTTCTCCATAACATCTTCGTCATAAGATAATGACACAGTTATCTTATCTAATCCTTCTTCTTGTGCAATCTTATCTATTTCCTTTTTGAATAGTTGTATGTATTCTTTTTCTTTGTCACTTATCATATCATATAATTTGCTTGCAGGGTATTCGTTTACAATACTATTGTCTTCATTGATTATTCTATACATTTTTTTATCTCCAATTATATGAGTTTTTTAATTTTTGAAGGAATAATGATATTTTTTCCTATTTTTATTCTAATAAAACATAACTATCTAAATAAAAATCATAAAGGTTGTTCTTTTTAGAAAATTCCTCTAATGAATCGTTAATAATATCTATTTGCTCTTCATAATAGTCTCTAGTGAATCCGTTAACATGTTTTATTATGAATTCTTTTTCAAGGCTAGGCCCATCATATGAAACATTTACTGACACTCTTCCTAATCCTTTTTCTAAAGTAATTTTTTCTATTTCCTTTTTAAAGAGTTTAATGTTTTCTTTTTCTTCTTCACTCATATTTTTATAGATTTCTGGAGTAGGATAATCCATAACTAATGTGTTATCTTCTTTTAAAAGCTTATACATGTTTTTCCCTTTTTATTAATATTTTATTTTAAGTTTTGTCATTATTTATTATCAAAGTTATAATTTTACACCTTTATTAAAAATTTATTTCATTAATTATAAAATTCATATAATCTAAAGATTCTTTCACATCTTCTTCATTTAAAGGAGCATATAAATTATAATCTGCTTTTTTTCTTAATTTGTGTAAATTATATAAATTTGAACTAACCTTTTTCTTATTGTATTTCTTTAAATAATTTCTAACTTGCTTATGTTCACTAATATAATTTTCTCCTTTTTCCTCAAATTCCCATTTTTGCTTTGGTTTAAATCCATATTTCTCTACTAACCATAGGTATGCATAGGAATATGCACTATAATATGCTCTATTTATAATAGTGCTATCCACGGATCGCTTACCAGTAATGGGAGTTTGAAATTTCTTTTTATTCAGATTGAGCATTTGTGTAAATTTGTATAATTTATATTGAGGGTATTTTCTTAGATTCATTTTATCTTTCCATAACTTTTCCCCTTATATTTACCA
>CAMODR010000008.1 GCA_946611495.1 uncultured Methanobrevibacter sp.
AAGACAAGTATTCAACAAAGAAACCGGTAAAGTAGAAATGGTAAAAGACCAAATTGGTCACGAATTAGACGAACCTGTTGTATTAGGTGAACCATTAGATGAAGAAACTCTCAGAGCTAAAACCACTATCTACAGATGTGATGGTGAAGCTTACAGAGACGACAAAGACGCTGTAGAAGTATTAAATCAAATACACGTCACTAGATCTAACTTTGGTTACAACCCAGAATTATAGGGAGGTTTATTAAAATGGCTGATAAAAAATTCTTAGATGCAATGACTAAAAAATTCAAAGAAGCTCCAGAAGAAAAAACTACTACCTTCTATAATATGGGTGGTTGGACTCAATCTGAAAGAAAAACTGAATTTGTAAACGAAGGTAAAGCAATTGCTGAAAAAAGAGGAATTCCAATGTACAACCCAGACATCGGTACTCCTCTTGGACAAAGAGCTTTAATGTCCTACCAATTATCTGGAACTGACACTTTTGTTGAAGGTGACGATTTACACTTTATCAACAACGCAGCTATCCAACAAGCTTGGGACGACATTAGAAGAACTGTAATTGTAGGATTAAACACTGCTCACAACGTACTCGAAAAAAGGTTAGGTATGGAAGTAACTCCTGAAACCATTACCAACTACTTAGAAGTTGTAAACCACGCTATGCCTGGTGCAGCTGTAGTACAAGAACACATGGTAGAAACCAACCCATTATTAGTAGAAGATTCCTACGTAAAAATCTTCACTGGTGATGACGACTTAGCAGCAGAAATCGACCCTGCATTTGTATTAGACATTAACAAAGAGTTCCCAGAAGAACAAGCTGAAGCTTTAAAAGCTGAAGTTGGCGGAGCTATTTGGCAAATTGTAAGAATTCCATCTGTTGTAGGTAGAGTTTGTGATGGTGGTACCACTTCCAGATGGTCTGCTATGCAAATTGGTATGTCCATGATTTCCGCATACGGACAATGTGCAGGTGAAGGTGCTACTGGTGACTTCGCATACGCATCCAAACACGCAGAAGTTATCGGTATGGGTACTTACTTACCTATCAGAAGAGCAAGAGCAGGTAACGAACTTGGTGGTGTACCATTCGGATTTATGGCAGATATCTGTCAAGCATCCAGAGTTACTGACGACCCTGTAGAATCCTCCTTAGAAGTAGTAGCTTTAGGTGCTGCTTTATACGACCAAATTTGGTTAGGATCTTACATGTCTGGTGGTGTAGGATTTACTCAATATGCTACCGCAGCATACACAGATAACGTATTAGACGACTTCTGTTACTTCGGTAAAGATTACGTAGAAGACAAATACGGAGACTTATGTTCCGCTCCTAACAACATGGACACTGTTCTTGATGTAGGTTCTGAAGTAACCTTCTACTCCTTAGAACAATACGAAGAATACCCAGCTTTACTTGAAACCCACTTCGGTGGTTCTCAAAGAGCTGCTGTAGTATCTGCAGCTGCAGGTATTTCCACTGCATTCGCAACTGCTAACGCACAAACTGGTTTATCTGCATGGTACTTAGCACAATACTTACACAAAGAACAACACTCCAGATTAGGATTCTACGGTTACGACTTACAAGATCAATGTGGTGCAGCTAACGTATTCGCAATCAGAAACGACGAAGGTTTACCACTTGAATTAAGAGGACCTAACTATCCTAACTATGCAATGAACGTAGGTCACCAAGGTGAATATGCAGGTATTGCACAAGCACCTCACAGTGCTCGTGGAGACGCATTTGCAATGAACCCTCTTATTAAGATTGCATTTGCTGACAAAAACTTAGCATTCGACTTCACCAAAGTCAGAGCTGAATTCGCTAAAGGTGCTTTAAGAGAATTCGAACCTGCAGGTGAAAGATCTATCATCATTCCAGCAAAATAAGTTTGGTGTAAACGGGAAATTATAAATAAGGTTTAATTTTGGTTGTCTTTGACTTCCATCTTTTCACCTTATTTATTTTTTTAAATTTTAAAATTTGTTTGTATAAAGTAGAATGGATTTTTATTCAAATATTTTTGATTTTGATAAAATCTGCTTTAAAAAAAGTTTTTTCCTTTTGGGAAAATTTTTTAGTAATTGATAATTATTATTATTAAATCTCAATTGAATTAATTTCAATCAATTTTGATAAAAAGCCTAATTTATTAGGCGTTACTAAAAATAATTGATTAAATTCAATATTATTTAGTAAAACTTATATATGTAGTTTTAAATAAATATTAGAATATAGGCAGTTAACTGTCTGTAAATTATTTAATTCTTAGTTTATTTTAATTAAAGTAAACTTGAATTATTCCTTTTAATTTCATTATGAAATTAAATGTAAATTTTATGGCTTGTACATTTTATTGCTTAATATATTGTATTGATCTATAAAATTTTGTATCTTTTTAATTATTCGTAGTTTAATTATTAAGATTTTTAGATTTATTCATCAAATATTTCATTCTTAACACTTTAAGGATTTAATCTAGCTAGATTAAAAGCTAAGTGGTTTCTTCATTGGCTTATTTGATTTATAAAATCTTTGTTTAAGTTTTGAAGTATAATCATAAAGTATAAAATTACTATAAGATGTTCTAATTATGGTCTAAATGAATGGTTTAGTCCATTATTTAGTCCATTTTTTAGTTGTCTTTATGTATTTTATATTTGAGCAGAATATGTCTAAAAGTGATTAAAAAAAGGGAAAAATTTTAATCACTTATTTATTTATTAAATAATTAAAATTTAATAAAATTTAAGGAGGAAAAGAAATATGGACCCTATTACATTAGGTGTAGTCGCATTAATGGGTGCAGCAGCAACCATTGCTGGTGCTGCAGAGGACTTAGAGTCTGACATCGGTTCACAAAGTAACCCTAACTCACAAGTTCAACTTGCTCCACAGATGGGACACTTACACCGTATGATAAATAAGGCAGCTTCCGGGGAACCTGTAGCTTACGGATGCTGGTGTGGTATCGCAGGTACCATCGCAGCTATTGTTATGGGCGCAGGATTAACTATCCCAATCGTTGCAATCGCAATCGGTTCTACTGTTGCTGCTCTTGTTCACGCAATTTATACAGTCACATCACATATGGGAAGGATTGTTGGTCAATCTCAATTTGAACAACCATTATTTATGGATGTATTAACTCAATCCTTAGGCCCTATCGCAGCTCATGGTTTTATAGCTAGTTTCGGTATTGTAGGTATGTCTTACTTAATGACCCTTCCATTAGAAGGTCTTGGACACCCATTCCCATTACCATTACTCGCTGTACTTTGGGGAATTACTATTGGTGCTATCGGATCATCTACCGGGGACGTTCACTACGGTGCTGAAAGTGAATACCAAAAATTCGATTACGGTGGAGGTACTCCTGTAGCTATCCAAGGGGATATTGTAACTAAAGCTCCACTCGGTGCAAAAAACTCTATTGACGTAGGTAACTTCTGTGCTAAATATGGTGGACCTTTAACCGGTTTCTGTTTCGGACTTATTGTTTTCATTAGTTTCTGGATTACTTTAGTATTCGGTGCTATCGGAGGACAAATCGCAGGTATCGTTATCGTAGTATTATTAATTGTCGGTAACTACTTACTTGAAAAGTCTGCAAGAGAAAAATTCGGACCATATGAGGAATAAGGAGGATTAATTATGGATCTTTTAATCTTTATTATTTGTGTAGTTATCGCAGGTATTATTATGGGTGGAGGTGTACACTTCATTCCTGTAGGTGGTGCTCCTGCAGCTATGGCAACCGCTACTGGTGTAGGTACCGGTACCGCAATGTTAGCAGCTGGTGCAGGATTAACTGGACTTATTACCGCAGCTTCTATGATCGGTCAACCAGTATGGTTAATCGTATTAGCAGGTGCAGTTGGTTCCATGTTAATGATGGGTATCACCATGCTTATTGGTAACTTTATTTATATTTATGGTGTTGGAGTAGTTCCAGCATCTGGTAAAGCTGCAGTTGACCCAATCACTGGTTGGAACCAAGAAAAATATAAAACTCCTGGTACTGAAGGACACGGTATCCCTACCGTCTGTTTCATAAGTGGTATCATTGGTGGATTACTTGGTGGTGCTGGTGGAGGATTAGTCTTCTGGGCTATTAACGAATTCGCAACCACTAACATGACTGGAGTTGACAGTGCTATTATTATTGGTTTAGCTGCTATTCTCTCTGTAGGTATGTTCTTCATTAACTCTGTAACTGCTTCCTATAACATTGGAGGTACTATTGAAGGTTTCGTAGACCCTAAATTCAAAAGACTCCCTACTGGAATTTTAGCTTGTGCTATCGTATCTTTAGTTGCTGCAATCTTCATGGTATTAATGATCGGAGGTATCTAAGATGTCTGCTGGAGGAAGTGGAGCACCTGCAGAAGGTGCTGTAGATGCTAACATGATGTTAGCTGTTGGTATTATCGGTGGATTAGTCGGTATTTACTTATCTGGTATTAACCCTATTATCGGACCTGTCATAAGCTGTCTCGGAGCAGTTTGTGCTATCCTTTGGGGTGTAGTAGCAATCCGTAGTGTAGCAAGTTATGGTTTAGGTACTGGTGTACCTTCTATTGGTTACATGTCCTTAGGTATTGGTGTAATCGGTGCTTTAGCTGGTGTAGGAATTATCTCAGTTTTCAAATTAAATGCTTTAGCAATCGCAGCTCCAATTCTTGCATTAGTATTTGCTATGATCATTGGTTTACTTGTAGCTATCGTAGCTAAAAAAATCGTTGGAATGAAAATCCCTGTTATGGAAAGATGTACTGCAGAAATTGCAGGTGCTGCAGCTTTAGCTGTTTTAGGTTTCTCTGCTGCTATTGCAGGTGGATACACCATTGACGCTCTTTTAACTGCTGTTGTTGCTCCTGGTTTCATTGCATTATTCTATATCTTAGTAACTATGGCAATCCAACACCCATTCAATGCATGTTTAGGACCTAACGAAGACCAAGTAAGAACCCTTAAATGTGGTGCTTCTACCGCATTCTTAACTATGATTATCACTGGTATTATGGCTCTCAGTGCTAGCACTCTTACTGGACTTGTTATTATCGTTGTAGGACTTATCGGTTGGTACATCTCATTTAAAATGTTTGTTACCGCTTCTTACGAAGCAGCAGCATCTGTTAAATGGGCTGGTTTATGGCCAAAAGTTGAGGAATAAGGAGGTTGTTATAGATGGTATTACCTTTAGTACAATTTATTCCTGAATTAAATTTAAATCTCGAACCTGAATCTGGTATTCTCGGAGCAGGTGGAGGAGATTTGATCATTGTTTCAATGGATGAAATCAATGAAGAAATTGCAAAAGTCGAAGCAGCTGCTGATGAATTAATGAATTCCTTAGACCCTAACTCTGCTCCATTAGGTTCCTTCCCAGGAAGAGAAGGCAACTTTGTAAAAGCAGGTATGTTAACTAACATGGTATATGGATTCATTATCGGAACATTCATTATTATTGCAGCATTACCTTTATTAGCAAGTATGGGGGTATTATAGATGGTAGATAAAAAACCTACTGCAGATACTTGGCCTGTTGTAAGTGGGGACTACATTGTAGGTGACCCAGAAAGCCCTGTTGCTGTAACTACTTTAGCTTCTCACAACGAAGATATCCCTGCTGCAGCTGGAGCAGCTATTGCTGGACCTTGTAAGACTGAAAACTTAGGTATTGAAAAAGTTGTTGCAAACATCATTTCCAACCCTAACATCAGATTCTTAATCCTTTGTGGTGCAGAAGTACAAGGACACATTACTGGTCAAAGTTTCAAGGCATTACACGAAAACGGTTGCGACCCTGAGAAAAAGAAAATCACTGGAGCTACTGGTGCTATTCCTTTCGTAGAAAATATTCCTATGGAAGGTGTCGAAAGATTCCAACAACAACTCGAGCTTGTTGATATGATCGACAACGAAGATGGCGGAGCAATCACTGCAAAAGTAAAAGAATGTATAGAAAAAGACCCTGGTGCTTTTGAAGAAGATGCTATGGTTATTGAAGTGTCTGAAGGAGACGATGACGAAGACGACGGTGAAGAAATTCGTCCTATTTCCGCAGAAACCGCTTTAATCGAAGCAAGAATGAGAAATATTGATACTCAAGTAAAACTTGTTGGTGCTGTCCAAAGAAATATGGCAGGTAACTATGCAGGTAAGGTACAAGGTATTATGATGGGCCTTGTATTTACTTTAGTAATCGGATTCTTATTCATATTATTATAACTGGAGGTTTTAATTATGGTTAAATTTTCTAATAAACCAAACACACGTGGAATTAAAAATACTTCTAGTAATATAGAATACCGTTCAAAACTCATCGGAAGAGAAGGCAGATTATATGCTGGTGTAAACAGCACCAGATTTTCTGGAATGGCTTTAGGTATAGGAATTGCATTATGTTTAATTGTAATCATTCCTTACTTAGCTAAATTATGTGGATTATAGAGGTGTTAAATATGGCTGAAGAATCAGTACCTCAAATTATGGTAACTACCGAAGATATGGCTGCTGCAACTCAAAAATTAGATGAAGCTGAAGAAAAAGTTGAGTTTGCTGTTGGTGAATATTTCCAACGTTTAGGTCAACAAAACGGTAGAGATATTGGTATTTTATATGGTATAATTTTAGGTCTTGTAATCTTGTTAGTATCTATTAAATTCCAACTAGTAGCAATGTTAACAAGTATGTTTGCAGGATTACTCTAAATCGGAGGATTTTAAATGTTTAGATTTGATAAAGAACAACTCGTCATCGATATTGCTGGAGTAAAAATGGGTGGGCAACCTGGTGAATACCCAACCGTTTTATGTGGAACTATTTTCTATGGCGGACACAATATTATTAGTGATGAAAAAGAAGGTATCTTTGATAAAGATGCTGCAGAAGAAAGAATTAAAACTATGGAGGAAATGTCTGACGTAACAGGTAACCCTTGTGTTGTACAAACTTTCGGTGCTACTGACACAGCTATGGTTAAATACTTAGAATTTGTAGGAGACATCTGTGACAAACCTTTCCTTATTGACTCAACCGCTGCATCCGCAAAAATTGCTGGTGTAGAATACGTACAAGAAGTAGGTTTAGCTGAAAGAGCTGTATACAACTCATTAAGTATGGCAGCAGAAGCTGCAGAAATTGAAGCTGTAGCTAACTCCGACATCGACGCATCCATTCTCTTAGGTTTCAACCCAATGAACCCTGGTGTACCAGGTAAACTCGAAATCTGGGAAGACGGTGGATCTGTAATCGATGAAGGTATTCTCGATATGGCAGAAAGATGTGGAATTACCAAACCTTGGATGGACGTAGCAGTTACTCCTTTAGGACAAGGTGCTGGTCCTGCAGTAAGAACTTCCTTTGCTGTAAAAGCTAAATGGGGTTACCCTGTAGGTTCTGGTATTCACAACGTACCTTCCGCATGGGACTGGTTAAGAGGATACAAAAAAGAACACAAAGAAGCATGGCCTGTATGTGATATAGGTTCTAACATCGTACAACAAATGGCTGGTGGAGACTTCGTACTTTTCGGACCAATCGAAAACGCAAGACTCGCATTCCCTGCTTGTGGTATGACTGATATTATGATTGCTGAAGCAGCAAAAGATATCGGTACTGAACCTGTAGAAGAACACCCAATTAACAATTTATTATAATTTGAAAGGGTCCTTAGATTAGATGATTTTTATCATCTAATCTTTATTTCAAATTCAAACTTTTAAAAAAAGTTTGATTAAAATTCTATCAGGCTTTTTATAAGCTTGATGCTTTTTTTATTTTTTTCTAATTTTTTAATTTTAACCAATATTTCATAATAAAACTTTTTTAAAGTTTTTGCTATTTTTATTATTTGATTTTCATTATGTTTTTTAAAATCATTAATTTAATTCTCATTTGCTTAGTCTTATTTAATTCAAAATTATGTAATTCTTTATTTTTTATATATACAGTTATATGTCAATTATATTACTATTTTATTAAATATTATTACTTTAATCATTTTTTAGACTTAATTTAGTTCTTTTTTTCATTTTTTATTTCTTTTTATTTTACTTTAATTTTATCATAAAGTTTATATATTACTTTAATTAAACTAAATATGATAATTTCAAATTTATTTTTTTAAATATTAAATATGGTTTTTTATTTTTTAAAATAAATAATTCTAAATGTTTTTTGTTCATTATTTACTAAAAATTGTAGTTTTTCGTTTTTTAGAATCTTTTTTTATTAAACTTTTAACTATTAATTCTATTATGTATTGAACATAATTCAATTATATTTTATATTTTATAAAGTAAATTTTATAATTTTATCATAATTATTTTATTTTAATTTAAATATAAAATGAACTTTAATAATATAAAACGTAATTTAACATTTTCCATGAAATTATCAATTAATTTTTGAGGTTAATTATATGTTTAAATTTGACAAGGAACAAGAAGTCTTTGATATTGCTGGTGTAAAAATCGGCGGTCAACCTGGTGAGTATCCTACTGTTCTAGCAGGAACTATCTTTTATGGTGGGCATAATATCATTGATGATGAATTAACTGGTGTTTTTGATAAAGATCGTGCAGAATCTTTAATTAAAGATATGGAAGAAATGGCAGACATTACAGGAAACCCATGTTTGATTCAAGTATTTGGACAAACAGTGGAAGCTCTTCCTAAATATTTGGAATTTGTAGGCGAGATTAGTGATTATCCTTTCCTTATAGATTCCACATCCGCAGATGCTAGAGTTGCAGGTGCACAATATATTGAAGAAGTGGGCTTGCATGAAAGAGCTATATATAACTCAATCAATATGGCTGCAGATAAATCAGAATTGGATGCTCTTGGTGAAACTTCAATTACTGCATCTATTATCTTAGGTTTCAACCCTATGAATCCTAGTGTAAATGGTAAACTTGCTATGTGGGAAGATGGTGACGATGGATCTTATGAAAAAGGTTTATTGGAAGTTGCTAATGAATGTGGTATCGATAAATTCTTAATGGATACTGCTGTTACTCCTTTAGGTCAAGGTGCAGGTGTTGCTGCTAGAACTTCTTTTGCAGAAAAGGCAAAATGGGGTTATCCTGTTGGTTCTGGTATTCACAATGTGCCATCTGCATGGGATTGGTTGAGAGACTATAAGAAAGCGGGAAACAAGACTGCATATACTGTTTGTGATATTGGTGCTAATATCGTTCAGGTAATGTGTGGTGGGGATTTCGTTCTTTTCGGCCCTATTGATAATTCTAAAATAGCATTCCCTGCAGTTGCTCAAACAGATATGTTTATTGCAGAAGCTGCAAAGGATATGGGTACAACAGCTGTTGAGAACCATCCTATAAATAAATTGTTATAAATTATTAGAATAATGTTTGACTTTCAAGTTATAATTGTTTTCATCAAATTTAAATAATATTGTATAGTCCAAGTAATTAAAAATTACTTGAACTATTTGTCTTAAAAATTTTCAAACATATAGATTCAGCCAAATATGTTTGTTTTATCAAATCTAAACAAAAATAATATTTTTCTAAATATTATTTCAAACACGAATAAGAATTAAATGAATTTTTCATTTAATTCTTATGCTTCATCTATGTTTGGTTAGTTCACATAGATTTGAAAAGTTAATTGAACTAACATTAATATGTTTGTCTAAGAAAATTAATAAACTTTTTTAAATAATCTAATCCTTAACCTCTTATTTTAATTTTTAGTTTTTTTATTCTCTTATTTTTATTTTTTTTCTTATTCTTAGGTCTGTTGAAAACCTTTTAATATTTAAATTTATTCAATTTAAAGATTTATTTTAAAAAATAAAATGAAAATAAATAGGATTTCAACAAAGCCTCTTCTTCTTATTTTTATTTTTTTCTTCTTCTTATTTTCCTTATTTTTAATCTAACCCCCTTATTTTAATTCTAAGTTTCATTATTTTCCTAGTTTTTTTAATCATTTATGATTTATTCATTTAGCAATTATTTTTGCAATTAATATTTTTAAAAACACTAATTTTTGTTAATTCTAACTTCTTTTTTTAATTTCCTTGACAATCATTGAAATGAAATAAAATTATTTAAAAAAATTTATATTATTTAATGAAAATATTATAGTATATATAAAGAGTATGGGGATTATTTTATGTCTTTTTTAGATAAAATTTTTAATAAGGGGCCTAAGCCAATCATTGCTGAAAGTCAATCCAGAGACTTAAGCATCCTAAAAGCAGGTAATAGGCCACAAGGTCCAGGAGCTATGGCAGCTAAACAAGATGAGTTTTATGTAACAGCTTCTGTAGAATTAGGTAACACAACAACAAAATGTGTAATAATGGCTACCAATCTAAATAACAGCCAATCTTATCTAATCAATAAAACAGTTAAAATGACCAGGGATGTTAGAAAACCAAATCCTGGTGAAGAGGTATTCGGTAAAACTGTTTGGGGAGTTGAATTATCAAAAGAATCTGTTGCAGACATGATTAAGGACACTGTATTAGAATCTCTTAAGAAAGCTCATGTTGATATGGATGAAGATTTAGACTTTGTTGTAAGGTCCACTGGTGTAACTGCAGGATTCGCTACAACCAAGGAAGTGGGAGAATTGATCAAGGCTCTTGCTGATGGTTGCCTTGATGCAGGTATTTCACATAAGAAAATGGCTCCAGCTATGTCTTCAGCACACCTTCCTAAAAGACTTCAAAAGTATACCTTATTGGATAATGTAATGTTTGATGGGGCTGTAGTAAGTGTAGTTCCTCCAAAAGGTAAGGAAGTAGTAGCAAACGAAATGGAAGGGGAACTTGTTACAGCAGGTATTAAGTTAGGTGCTAAATGGACTGAAGTGGATTATAGAAACCCTTGTGTATCCTTAGACTTTGGTTCTACCCTTGCAGGTAGGATTGTAAATAAGGATGAGCCTTATGCAAGTACAGTTGGTAACTTCTTAGGTCTTGCTGGTGTAATTTCAGACTCTTTAGCAAAAGGTTCTAAGCAAATTGACCAAAAGAACGGTGCAGCATTAGACATATTTGATCCTAAATTGCTTAAGAAGGCAGATGGCAAAAAACATCAAGAAAAAGCTAAACAATATGCTAAGGAAGCTCACGAGCTCATTAATATCTGTAAGGTTCCAGAGGGAATCGACAGGTTCGGTACCGTTCCTTTAGATGCAGCTGGCGCTAAGGCAGCAGGTACATGCCTAATCGGTTGTGATGTAGGTACCAATGCTGACGGCTTAGATGGTTTAATTGAAATCGGTGCAAAAATCTATGAAGATGAAGGCATTCCAACACTTCTTGCTACAATGGACCATGTAAGTGCTAATATTGTATACAGAGTATTGGATGTTGCATTTGAAGAAGGATTAATTCTCGATGGCTCTATCTTAGGAGTCACAGGAAGAGCAGGAATTACCGGTAAGAAACCTGAACTTATCTTAGAGTATGCTCAAGACAAATTCGATAATGTCGTATTTGTTGAAGACGGTTTAGCTCTCGGTTCTGCAATCATGGCTCGTTGTATGAACTCTATGGGAACTCAGAAAAACCCTCTCGGTGGAAACCAAGGAGAAAAATGTATCCTTAAGAAGAGAATGCAAGCTCAAGGTTCAATTCCAAAATAATTAATTATTTTTTCTTTTTTTATTAATTTTTAATTTTTTTATATTTTTACATTTTTAATTTTCATATTTTTTTTAATATTCATTAATGGTGTAGTTATGATAATAGCTCTTGTAATGGCAGGTGGAAAGGGTCTTAGATTGAAATCTGATATTGAAAAGCCACTTTATCCCATAAATGACAAGCCTTTGATTAATTATGTGCTTAATAACATTAATGAATCCAAGCTTATTGAAAAAACAGTTGTTGCAGTTAGTCCTAATGCCCCTAAGACAAAGGACTTTCTAATCAATGACTTGAATTTCTCTGAATTTGATAGCTCATTTTATGAAAGTGATAAAAAAGATTTTTACTTAGACACTTTAGGCAAAGGATATGTTGAAGATCTTTCAAAAATTTTAGAGACCTTTGAAAAGAAATCAAAAGAGGACATTCTGATTTTTGTAAATGCGGACCTGCCTTTAGTGAATGGTGAAATACTTGATGAGGTTTTAAGTCATTATCTAAATCAGGATAAACCTGCATTATCAACACTAGTTCCAGTTGAAATATTTGAGGAATATGGTGTAAATTATTCCTATGAATTTAATGGAAAAGTACCTTCAGGAATTAACATACTTAGGAGTGAAAATGTCGTTCAGGACGAGGAACTTTTAATTATTTCAAGGTATGAGTTAATTTTTAATGTAAATACAGTTGACATAGCTATATTAACCAATAAATTTTTATAATCTTAGTCATTTTTCATCGTTTTAACTTTTTTTCTATTTTAATTTTTCCATTTTTTTTCATTTTTTCCATTTTTTTCATTTTTTCTATTTTTATTTTTCAAGTTTTCTATTTTTATTTTTCAAGTTTTCTATTTTTATTTTTCCATTTTTTTCATTTTTTCTATTTTTATTTTTTTCATATTTTCATCTTGATCTTTTCATGGTTTTGTTTTCTATTCTTTTTTTATTATTCCTATTAAATCTTATTCTTTTTTTGATTTTTTTACTATTTTTTCATTATTTTTCTGAAAAAATATCAATAA
Organism: uncultured Methanobrevibacter sp.; assembly: GCA_946611495.1. Classification (GTDB taxonomy): domain Archaea; phylum Methanobacteriota; class Methanobacteria; order Methanobacteriales; family Methanobacteriaceae; genus Methanobrevibacter. The sequence goes on from CAMODR010000008.1 coordinate 12,679, forward strand.
GTTTATATATTCCTTTAAATATAAACAATATTAAGGTAAAATAATGTTTTAAATTAAAACAGTTATTTAAAATTTGAGTGTCTATTTAAATATAAAAACACGAATCATACCTTTTATTCATTTTTATAAAATTTATTATTGGTGAAAATATGGAAAATGCTGTTGCAAAACCAAATCCTCATAGAAGAGAAGAAAAATTATGGAGTGAAATTAAAAATTATCAAGTAGCTACTAATAACGCTAGAATTTTAGGAGTTCTTGATGAATTAATTATTAATGAAAAAACAGGTAAAATTGTGGATATTGCTGTAAAAGTAGAATCTGGTCGTAATATTCATGTAAAAGGTGCTAAACGTAGAGGCGACTTATTGTTAATTCCTTTTACCAAGATTGAGAAAGTTGGAGAATTTATTATTGTAACTGAATAATTTTCTAACTATATTTTCACTTTTTTATCTATTTTTCCCTATTT
>CAMODR010000009.1 GCA_946611495.1 uncultured Methanobrevibacter sp.
TAGGTTCCTTAATACCAGATTCTTTTTTCTGCTCTTCAATTTTTGCTTTGGCTTCTTCCGGAGTTCTGACTCCCCACATCTGATAAAAGGTGTTCATATTGAAAGGAAGGTTGTATAATTCGCCCTTGTAGTTGGCAACAGGTGAGTTTGTGTAACGGTTAAATTCAGCAAATTGATTGATGTAATTCCAGACCTCTTTATTTGAAGTGTGGAATATATGTGCACCATATTTATGGACATTTATGTTCTCTTTCTCTTCTGTGTAGACATTTCCACCAATGTGGTCGCGTCTTTCTATTACCAGACACTTTTTGCCTTTCTTAGTCATTTCATGTGCGAATACACATCCGAACAGGCCTGAGCCTACAATTAAATAATCATACTTCATTGTTTACATCTCACAAATTTTTAAATTTAGTTATTATTATATTGAATCATATTATTTAAATATTTGATAATATTTACTCTATTGGACTGTCAAAAAATTCAAGACCCCTAAACTTATCTATAAATGAAGAAAAATTTAATTCTAATAAACCTTTTATATTTCTATAACAAACTATAAGTATGAATAATAAATATCTTGAAAATGGTAATGTAACAAAAAGAGAAATTTGGGTGGATTATCTAAAAGCAATAGCTATTTTTTTAGTAATATTCCCACATCTTGGAGTGAATGATAAATTTTTTATCACAAGCATGATCATAAACATTCCCCTATTCTTTTTCTGTTCAGGATATTTATATAAGCAGATAGAAATAAAAAAAGCATTTAAAAAGTATTTTTATCGTTTAATAATACCCTATATATGCTTTAACATATTTGAATTTGTATTTGAATCCTTATTAGAACATCACGAAAGTGCATCTGCATTCCTACATAATTTAATCTCAAATTTTGATATAACTTACCTCATTACATTTTTCACAGTAGATGTGCATGGAACTCATTTTAACATGATGACATGGTACCTGATAGCATTATTTGTTGTTTTAATCCTATTCACCACACTAAAACAATATCTTAAAAACGATAAGCAACTTGTTGCAACCATGTTAATTTTAGTGGCTTTAGCTTACTTGCTAAATATGTTCGAATTACAAATTCCTTGGGAAATTAATGGAGCTCTTGTTGGAATAGCATTTTTCTTTGTAGGATATTTGTTTAAAAAATACAAGTTACATGAATTTATGAGCAGCAATAATATTCTAAATTTTATCATATTAATTACGTTTCCATTGGTATCAGTAATCCTAGCTTTGAAAGGAAACAAATTCAGCTGGTTTGTTGGGGGCATTTATGGGAATATATTACTATCATATGCATCCTCATTCCTATTATTATTTTTCATGATTTTAGTGACCTACACCCTTCAAAACAGGAATAAGCTCATATATTTAATAAGTGTTAACACTTTAACAATAATGGGTTTGGGAGTGAGCGCTATAAAATTATCCGATAAAACAATGAAATTAAGTAGTTTAAATACAGTTGACAAAATAGTTTTAACAGCACTCATATTAATAATTCTTGCAATAGTTGGAGAATTATTAACCCGATATGTCCCTATTATTGTAGGTAGAAAAAAATTAAAAGAGAGTGATTAATCCATTCTTAAAAGAAAATAAGAGTTCTTTCCTAAAAATTAATATACTTGGGTAATTCCATAATTCAAAATAAAGTTAGATTTGTTAAATAAAGAGTACGGTTCATAAATTAAAAAAAAATAATAAAATAGTCATATTAGGGCATCATATGAAACCATTAATTCTAGCATTCTAAGAACAAACTACCGTAAAAAGATAATACAAGCGATTAATTATCCATAGAACAAAAAAATTTCCTAATCAAAGATGTCTCCACTTAAAATTAACATAAATTAAATTCAAAGCCCAGATAGGAAAATATATTATTTCAATCAAATACAAAAACTTCTGAAGAAATCTAAACTTAATTCCATTTAAATAATTAATTGAAAAAAGAAATAATTTCAGAATTAAAAATATTTTGTCAGATGAAAATCTAACAAAAAACAGATATGAGGTAATTTAAAAGAAGAAAATTCATTAGAAAACATAATTCAAATATTTCAAGAATTTTTATTAAAAAACACTTCTGAACATTATTTTTAATCAGGCAAAAGATAAAGCATTAAAATTAATCAAGAAAGACCAGGAATATTCAAAGAATAAAACAAAAAATATAAAAATTAAAAAGGAGTTAAAAAATTACAGAAGTTAGATAATTCTATTAGATTCAAATAACGGATGTCTTCTTGCTTTAGAAAAATAGGTAATATATTAAGAAAATTAAACTGATTCGATTAGATATTCAAGGACAATGTAGGATAGAGAAATCATAATAATGGAAAACAAATCATCAAACAATATAATATATTGGCTTTTTCGTATCAGATGAAATTTTTATTCAAAAAATTTAATAATTTAAAAATCTAATAATAATATGGAGAATAGTTATCACATCTCAAATTAACACTATTCTCCATTATTAAAAACCATTATCTTATTCTAAAAGCCCAATATAATCACTCTGTTATCTTACATTATTCTGAAAAAATCATCAGATTATATAGTTTTAGTTTCCTTGATGAATTCACATATCAAAATATTGGTACATCCGTCTTCCACGGAAGATTATGTTTTCATCATCTACCAATTCTTCATACTTCTCGTAAAGGGAGGAATTATTCTCATCATTTACAGGATAATAAAGTAATTTACGAATAATTTTAAATATATTTGTTAATGTTTGAAGAATATTGATTTTTTACTATATGAATATTAAACCTTATTTATAACAACAATTTAAAATATCTTGAATTTCTTCTTCATTGAAAACAATTGGATTATTATCCATTCGTCCTCCAGTAGTAGCTAACTTAACAATATTTGGTATTTCTTCCTTTTTAACTCCAAAATTTTTCAAATTAATTTTTTCACCTGAAACAAGTTTAAACCAATCAAATACTTCATCCAAACTATCAACACCAAATGATTCTAAAAATAATTCTTTTTCTTTCAAGTAATCCCAGTTTCTTTTTAATATTTCAAATAGGGTTATTGACACAGCAAATCCATGATTAATCCCATAAAGCATAGTTAAAGGATAGGATATTGAATGTGCCGCAGTTGTTCGAGTATTGGAAAATGCAAGTCCTGCAAAAAAGGAACCCATTAACATCTTCTGCCTATACTCCAAATTATCCAAATCTTCTAAAACTAATGGCAAATATTTGCTAATTATTCTAATTGAGTCTCTTGCAAGCACTCTGGTGTATGAATTTGAAGCATTAGACCAATAGGATTCCATTGCATGAGCCAAAGCATCCAAACCAGTAGATAAAGTTAAATCATGCCCCATTGTAGAAGTAAGCTCAGGAACTATCCAAGATTCAAATGGATATAAATAATCTGCATCGATGGAGTATTTTTTCAAATTATCCATATCCCATATTGTCGCCCATTTAGTGCATTCAGATCCTGTTCCAGCAGTGGTGGGAACTGCTACAATAGGAATATTTGATTCATTTTCCAAATATTTTTTAGATTTGATTAACTCCAGCACGTCTTCATCATTGTATTCATATAATGCAGAAATTGCTTTTGCAAGGTCAATCGAACTTCCACCACCAATAGCAACAATCAAATCAGGCCTGAAAATCTTATCCAAAACTTTCTCGACCAAATGAATATCGGGATTAGATAAACTTTCATCTAAAACTTGAAAGCTTGAAACATCCAAATCAAAAGTATTAATTACTCTTTTAGAAGCAATAAGCAGAGTATTACTATCAAATTCTTTTAATCTATTTTTTAACTCTTTCAAATTATACTCATGAAATTTAATGGGAACGTTATAAATCCAATTCATAAACCCAACCTCTTTTTAAATTCATTCTTATTTTCATTTGGTGTTGTGGTCGGCCTACCCAGATCTTTTCTAGAAGAAATATCTACATCAATATTTAAAAATACAGGTCCTTGATCTTTAATAAACAAAGGCAATACCTCTTTCAATTCATCAAGGTTTCTTGCATTGTACACTTTATAGTATCCGCAGGATAAAACCAAGTCTTCTATTTCTATCTGATTCATAATTGTTGGAAGTCCTCCAACGCTTTCATGGGCAGAATTATTAAACATTACATGATAGAAGTTTTCAGGTTTTTTAGAGCCAATCAAAGCAATGGAACCCATATGCATCAACAACGCACCATCTCCATCAAAACAAAAGACTTTTTTTTCAGTATTTAATGCAACACCCAATGCTATGCTTGAAGAATGGCCCATTGAACCAACTGTTAAAAAATCATTTCCATGCCCTTGATTCAGAGCTTCGCGATATTCAAATAATTCTCTTGAAGACTTCCCTGTAGTGGAAACAACAATATCCTCTTCAGTTAAATGATCCACAATTGTTTGAATTGCCTGCTCTCGTGTAAGGATGTTGTCATTTTCTTTTTTAATCTTATAATCCTTAAATGCTTTTTTAGATACCACAATTGCTACGCTTTCACCATTATTTAACTTTTCAAGGAAATCATTTTCAAATGCATCTACTAACTCATTGAACTCAGAATCTTTTGTAATATTGATATGGGATATATCCAATAAATCCAATAAGTCAGGCGTAATCGCACCCTGCTTAATGTGCTGAGGTTCATCATGAACTCCAGGTTCTCCTCTCCAACCTATGATATAAATTATAGGAATGGAATAAACTTTTTCATGAGTTAGAGATGTTACAGGATTAACAATATTTCCAAGGCCGGAATTCTGGAGGTAAACAACCGGATATCTGTCTGTTGCAAGATTATATCCTGTAGCAATAGCTAATGCATTTCCTTCATTAGCTGCTATTATATTTTCACAGTTTTCTTCGACATAATCACAAAATGAAGATAATTGGGAGTCCGGAACTCCGGTGAAAAAACCAATATCCCTGCTTTCAAAATAACTAACTAAATCTTTAACATCAATCATGTTTTTATTCCTCAGGAATTAGTGTTAAAATCTCTTTAATAGATAAGCATTTATCATCCACTTCTTTTGATCTTTCATTTTCAAGAATTAGCTTGGCTGTTTCCTGCATTGCAGGATAAGCACTTCTAATTAAATGATTTGCATAAATAATGATATTTACTCCTTTTGCTGAAAGCTCTTCTTCATAAACTTGGTTATATGAAGTTGGAACAACCACCAAAGGAATTTCGGGTGCAAATTCTCTAAATTTATCGCAAAATTCAAATATTTCATCAGGCTGCTTTTCACGACTGTGAATCATGATGCCATCAGCACCCGCTTTAATATATGCTTTTGCTCTTGAAAGGGCATCTTCCATACCTTGCTTCAAGATTAAACTTTCAATTCTTGCAATAATCATGAACTCATCGGTTTTAAGGGCGCTCTTACCTGCATGCAACTTCTCACAGAAGTGTTCAATGCTATCTTGTGTTTGTTCGACCTCTGTTCCAAATAGAGAATTTTTTTTCAAGCCTATCTTGTCTTCAATAATTATAGCGGATACTCCCAGTCTTTCTATGGTCTTGATATTAAATACAAAATGTTCTATCAATCCGCCGGTATCTCCGTCAAGAATAATTGGCTTTGTTGTCACTTCCATTATTTCATTAATTGTGTTTATTCTTGAAGTCATGTCAACTAGTTCAATGTCCGGTTTTCCCTTTGCCGTTGAATCTGTCAAGCTTGAAATCCACATTCCATCAAATGAGTTGATTTTTTCATCTTTCTGTACTTGAGTATTTTCGACAATCAATGCTGAAAGCCCATTATGTGCTTCCATGATTCTAATTGTTTTTTTAAGTGATAAAAGTTTTTTAAGTTTTCCTCTTCTTGATTCAGGGATTGAATCTGATTGTTTGATGATGCTGTTGATTTGATCAATGCTGACATCCTCTGTATATGGAATTTCTATCAGTTCTCCGCCCCATCCCTTTAAGGTCTCAATAACACTTTGTCTTATCTGGCTTTGAGAACCTTCTTTCCAGTCATCACCATGAAAAACATAGTCTGGCTTTAATTGATTCAAGTTTTCAGTATAATCCAATGTCTTCTGGGGAATTATTTCTTTTACTCCAACAATGTTTTTAATTATTTCACATCTATTTTCATAATTCAAGACCGGCAGTCTTTTATATGTTGCTATTGCCTCATCAGTTAAAACTCCGACAGTCAAATCTCCATATTCTGATGCTTTTTTAATTAAATTGATGTGTCCATGGTGTAGAATATCCGCGCTTACTGCAATATATACCTTTTTCATTTTATCAACTCTTTAATTCTATTTAAATCTTCAACTGTGTCTATTTCCTGACATAAATCTCCCTTAATGTCTGTTGGAGTTATAGCAATCTCATCTGATAATGCATTTTCTGCATAAACATTAACTTTTCCATCCATACAGAATTCACGGATATTATTTTTCCAAATTTTCCAATCTTCTTTTTTTATTTTGTAGAATGGCTGGCAAGCAACTGCATCATCATCAAAATATTTGGTTGAAATGCATTTAACTTTATTGTCTTCTATTTTTGCTTTAAAATCATCCTTTGGAAGGGGAATAGTTGAATCTGTAACAACTGTTGTTACTTTTGAATTTATAATTTTCTCTGCCACTTCATCTGAAAATACTAAGTCCCCATGCACCAAAATTACATCATCATCTATATCAGGAATTAAATCAATTGATTTGATATAATTGGTTGTTCCATATTCTGGATTATGAATGAATTTAAATGAAATATTTGAAAAATTATTTGCATAATTTTCTAAAACAAGATTTAAATAACCGGTAGTGATGATGAATTCATCGATATCAAATTTTGATAAAATTTTTATGGCTCTTGAGAAAATAGTTTCATTTTCTGTTATCTTAACTAATGATTTAGGATTATTTTTAGTTAATTCTTTTAATCTTGTACCCATTCCGGAGTTTAAAATAATAATTTTCATAATATAACTATATAGTTTATATAATAAATAACTATAGAGTTTATTTTTTTAAATTTCTTCTGATTTTTATCGTTTTCGCACAACCTAGTTTATCATATTAAAATACAAAAATTATAGCGGTTAATCAAACTTCATTATAGAGGAGTGACAAATACTATATGTGTCAGGAAAAAAATTAATCTTGAAACAAAAAATTAAAGCATTTAGAGCTTGCATGCTATTAATGAAACCATAAAATTTTCATCGGATACAAATCAAGCGTAGTTTGGGTTTTTACATGATGATAACATTAAAAAGCAATACTTTTTATCGATATATATAGAGTGTTGGCAGAAATTATTTGATTTTTCAATTTTGTTCAACATGCTATTTTTTTAAAGATTTTTTGCCAAAAATTCACTTATTTTTTTAATTTAACAGCAAAATTTTCATTTAAATTAAATAAAACTAGTATTTTTTTATTAAAATTTAATTTAAATAGTTAATCATTCTTTATTCTTACTAAAGTTATTAAAAAGTATTTATATTAAAAATAACAAATATATAAGTAGTTATATGTAATTTTACAAGCATATAATTATATATTTTAGGTTTTGATTAATATGATTACTGAACACCACATTTTAAGCAATTTTAATCAAGAAATTAATGAAATGGAAGAGGAATTTCGACTTATGTATTTTGCATCAGAAATCGTTGAAGGAACCTTCAATTTCTTTAAAATCAGACGAATAAGCTCCAAAGTCGGCAAGCCTCCTTTTAATCTCAAAGATATGATTAAACTAATTTTTTACGGCCATATTAACAAAATAACCAGCAGCGTGCAAGTCGCTTATCAGGCGAAATACAATCATCTATACCGATTGATTTCAAACTCCGCCGAACCCAGCGACAGAACAATCAGAGACTATAACAAGTACTTCCAGCCAATCTACCAACTAATAATGAGTTTTATCCTGTATGCGGCAAAAACTATCGGATTAACAGATTTTAAGCATCTTTCCATTGATGGAACAATAAAAAGAGCTCACAACTCCCCATTCAACTTAATCAAAGAAAAAGACATCAAATTGCTCGTAAAACATTATTTGGTGGAAGAATTAACAAAAGAAGAAATTAAAAAGCTTAGGCGAACAGCACGGAAATTTATGGACGATAAATCAAAAACAGATAAGGAAAAAGTCGATATTCTTTTTCATTGGCGGCATTTGCTGGACTGTTCGGGCCAAAAATCCCTTGCTTTGAATGATCATGATTCGAGATTAATGAAAATTAAGGATAATGGCCAGAAATATCCTAAATTTTCATTTAACGTTCAGTTGGGAACAGATACGAAATCCAAGCTGATTTGCGGCGTTAAGTCGTCCAAAGCCCAACAGATCATTATCAAATTCCAGCCTTGATGAATCAGATCCTCGTCAATTTAAATACAAAACCAGAGAAAATCAGCGCGGATACGATTTATCTAACGATAGCAAACCTGGAATATTTGAAAAACTTGGGAATAACTGCTTTAATTCCAACATCACTGCAAAATAGAAAGAATTCAGGCAAAATGCCTGACAATCCATTTGCTATAGATTACTTTGTATTTAATGAATATAAAAATGTTTTCATTTGCCCCAATAACGAAGAATTAACCTTGGATGGAACTTATCCCGCGCCACAAGAAAAAGGAGGGCAAAACAAGCTTAAATTAATCTATTCTAACTTCAAAGCCTGCAACAAATGCATAAACAAGGGAGTGTGCTTTAAAAAAGGACATAGAACCATAACAAGGTACGTTCATGAACTTACATACGAAACAGAGAGAATAATATCATCCAAAGAAGGATTAAAGGATTATAAATTGCGTTCACGAACAGTGGAAGCACATAACGGCACTTTCAAAAACATCTACCATTATGATTTCATCCCAATAACCGGTTTAAAAAGAGTTCAGAACCTAATATTCGCAATTGTAGCTTCGTACAACCTAATAAGACTATATAATCTGATAAACGATAACAAAATGGACTTAAATTCAGTTATACAAAAAATAAGGCAAATATCATCAGATTAAAAAAAAAACGATGTTCAAAAAAATAAGAAAAAAGTGAAAAAAATTTAGAAAAAAATAATTTCTGCCAAAACATTTATATAAAAAAAAATTAAATATTTTTATGATTAATATGCATGAAAATAGAATTTTTTATTATGATTTTTTAAGGGCATTTGCAATACTTGCTGTTGTTATGTGTCATATAGGATTCTTTTTTGGTTCATTAGATACCTTAACTAAAATAATCTATCACGATTCCATTCATGCAATTGGTTTGATGGGAGTTCCAATTTTTTTAATGCTTACAGGAGCATTATTATTAAATAAAAAAATTTCATTACCTAAATTTTTTAAAAGACGTTTTTCAAGAATTTGTTTTCCATTTATTTTTTGGGTAGTTATTATCCTAGCTTCAGGGTTTTTAATTTTTAATTGGAATCTTGAAATAGCACTAAGGAGATTTATGGGTGAAGCTTCAATACTTTGGTATTTTTGGACATTGATTGGAATTTATTTATTTATACCAATTATTAACTCATTTATAAGAGAATACCAAATGAAAGGTTTAGAATATTTTTTGATAATATGGTTTTTTACAATTTTACTAAAAACTTTTCAATTATGGCCTTTGTTTCCTCCCTTTGAATTTAATTTTAATTTTGAATTAAACTATTTTACCGATTTTATTGGGTTTGTTATTTTAGGTTATTATTTAGATAATAAAGATTTCAAAATTAATTCTATTAATATGCTAATAATTTCATGTTTAACATTAATTATTTCAATAGGGTTATATGATTACCTAATTTTAAATCATGTTTATATAGGGCCTGTATATCAAAATTTAATTAATGTATTCATGGCTATAGGAATCTTTTTATTCATAAAACAATTGGATAAATTAAACATATTGGAACATATGAAAGATAATTTAATCGGCAAATTAATTACTTCATTAAGTATCTATAGTTACGGCATTTATTTTGTTCATTTTATCATTTATCATTATTTCATGTTATTTGATTTTCATTCAAATAAAATGATTCCCATAATGATAATTATTGTTTTAGGAATTTCATGTGGAATAATATGGATTTTAAGTAAAATTCCCTATATAAATAGGGTTAGTTATTAATATGGATTTGTAGAAACCATTAATTTTATGAAATTAGATTGATCTGTAAATATGTAAATCCATCCTTGAGTTTAGTTTATTAATGGGCTGGTTAAATCATAATGTGATTTCCCCTCAAACATCATATGCTGAATATTGTTTAACTGTTGTTTCTTTGAATAAACGGTGCATGTAATAAATAAAAAATTTACAAAAACAATTAAATTTGATAGATTCATTGATTTAATAACAATCAAAACATGAAGAAAGTAATTCTCTTTTAGAAAAAATCATGATTTTTATCTTGAAAAAAATTTTTTTATTAATCTTAAAGGTTTTGTAATTTTCCAAGATGATGAATTTAATAACTGCTTGTTTTGTTTTTTAACCTTTTTATAAGTCCTGTTTAAATTTTTATTTTTCTTTTTAAGAGTCTTTATATCTTTGTTTAAAGAAGTGATTTCACTATTTAAAAAATCAATTTCATCTTTTAAGGACTGAAATTCCTCATCAGAAAAACAATTTTGAGAAGAGAATCTTAATAAAAATAATGGAGACCGATATTTATAATAAATCCTTTGATGACGACGTTTTAATTTATTGTCAAGAATATCCTTATCCACTCTTTTTAATACTGTTTGAATTAAATTACACACTTCAAAACTAAGATTTTCATCATAACCCTCATTATGTTCAAAAATTATTTCTATATACCTAAATAAACGTTTATACAATTCTATTAAAATTTTTTCAGAATGTAAATCATATTTGTCTAGAATTTCATAAATATCTAAAATTCTTTTCATTGGTGCAGTTAAATCAAAAGAGTTATTTGAAGAAGAATCAGGATTAGATACTCTGTAAAAATAATAAGGTTTATCTGTATAAACAATACATTTAGCTAAACAAGTTGTTTCATAGAAAAATGGATTATCCACCCATCCTCCACCAGGAGCCTCTATCATGCGAATACTATTTTCATCTAAAAAATCTTTACGATAAATACCAGACCATACCGAAGGATGACCATCAAGTATCTCTTCATTCCCATCGATATTGAAACATTCATGTAACGGTAGACTTTTTTTAACTGGTTCAATTTTTTTTATATGTTCACTACTTAAATCATCATAATGATAAAATACCCCTTTGACCACATCAACGTTAGAATTATTAGTTAATCCATATAACGATTCAAGCATATCCAACTGAATAAAATCATCCGTTTCAATAATACTTATGTATTCTCCTATAGCTATTTCGAGCCCCAAGTTTACTTGATGACCATAACTTTTTTCATTAGAAATTAATAATTTTGATCGAGGATCTTTATCAACATATTCCTTTAAGACTTCTTGTGTTCCATCACTGGATCCCCCATCTATAAATATTACTTCTATATCTTTTAAGGTTTGATTTAAAACACTATCTACACATTCTTTAATATATTTTCTTACATTTAATGAAGGCATGATAACTGAAATTTTTGGTTTTTCCATGTCCATAATAACACCTAAACTTAAATTTTGTGTTTTAATTTTCTTAAAATTTCAGTAGATTTCCAACTTCTTGAAGATAAAATTTCATCATACTGTTTTTTCAATTTTTTATTTTGCTTTTTTAATTTCTTGTTTTCACGTTTTAATTTTTTAATTTTCCTATCATCATCATATTTCTGTACAGTTAAAATTAATTCCTTAGATGTGTTTGCAATAAGAGTTTCATCTAAAATTAATTTATTGCGAGGTGTCAAAATATCTACTAACAAGTCATAAAATTCTTTATCAAAAACCCAATTTTTGAAATTTTTCTGCATTTCAAAAAAATATAACTGTTTGAATTCATCTTTAATCTCGAGTAATCTCCTATATACCAATTTAATTTTTCGATTATATGCTGTAACATTGTATGTTTCATCATCTAACAAACCAAATTTTTCAAATACTTCTAATATCAAATCATTGACCGTTATGAAATCTAGAAAACGTTTGTCGCCTGCTCGTGTAGACGATGCATCATACCATCTTCTTGTAAATAGATGTTCTTTAAGGAAATAAATTCTTTTTGCACTAAAGAAGACTTCCCAAAAGAAAACATTGTCTTCAAAAATAAGACCTTCGGGGAAAGTTGCTCCACATTTTTCAACAAATTCCCTATTATATAATTTACTCCATGGAGCGACACTAATGGTAAAAGCAAGATCACCTATATCTTTATAATCAAAAATTTCATCTCCAACAAAATCTGCTAATTTATTCATACTGTACATTTCATTAGCATATGTTCTATCTGTAGCTTCATCGTAGTTCATAGCTTGGAAAAGTACAAAATCAACTTGTTTCTCTTCAGCAACATTATAAGTTTTTTCCAGTGCTTCTAAATCCAACATATCATCGGAGTCCATTAGATATAAGTATTTTCCTTGTGCAAGTTTCATGCCATTATTAGTTGCAACGGCATGACCTCCATTTTTTTGAGAAATTACAGTAATTCTATCATCTTTTTCTGCATAAGAATTTAAAATATCAAGTGATTTATCAGTGGACCCATCGTTAATGCATATAATTTCAATATCTTTCAAAGTTTGATTTACAATACTATCCATGCAAATATTCAAATATGGTTCCACATTATATACGGGGATTACAACAGACACTTTAACCAAATAAACACCACC